>NZ_JBIUWI010000035.1:46668-57580 GCF_044743385.1 Pseudomonas sp. NPDC087639
GAAGACCCGGCTGTGATCACGAAGTGGGTTCCGCTGATGATGGAAGGGCGTGACCCGAACCAGAAGATCGCGGCCACCTGGAGCCCGCTGGGCACCGACATGAACTTCGGCGAAATCACCCGCCAGTTCGCCGGTTACCTGCAGACCAAGCCTAACTTTGACTTGAAACTGTCCAGCGAAGTGCAGGACATCACCAAGAACGAAGATGGCACCTGGCGCGTCAGCTACAAAAACCTGAAAGACGGCACCAAAACCGAAACCGACGCCAAGTTCGTGTTCATCGGCGCGGGCGGCGGCGCTCTGCACCTGCTGCAGAAGTCGGGCATTCCTGAAGCCAAGGAATACGCTGGCTTCCCGGTTGGCGGCTCGTTCCTGGTGACCGATAACCCGGCCATCGCCGAACAGCACCTGGCCAAGGCTTACGGTAAAGCCTCGGTTGGCGCACCACCGATGTCCGTTCCGCACCTGGACACCCGTGTTCTGGACGGCAAGCGTGTCATCCTGTTTGGCCCATTCGCGACCTTCAGCACCAAGTTCCTGAAAGAAGGCTCGTACCTGGACCTGCTGACCAGCACCACCACCCACCACATCTGGCCTATGACCAAGGTCGGCATCAAGGAATACCCGCTGGTCGAGTACCTTGCTGGCCAACTGATGCTGTCGGATGAAGACCGTCTGAACGCGCTGAAGGAATACTTCCCGAACGCCAAAGCTGAAGACTGGCGCCTGTGGCAAGCCGGCCAACGCGTGCAAATCATCAAGCGTGATGAAGCCGCTGGCGGCGTGCTGAAACTGGGCACCGAAATCGTTGCTGCACAAGACGGCTCCATCGCCGGTCTGCTGGGCGCATCGCCAGGCGCGTCGACCGCTGCACCGATCATGCTGAGCGTGCTGCAGAAAGTCTTCAAAGACAAAGTGGCAACGCCAGAATGGCAAGCCAAGCTGCACCAGATCGTTCCAAGCTACGGCACCCAGCTGAACAGCGATCCAGCCAAAGTGGCTGCCGAGTGGGCTTACACCGCCAAAATCCTCGAACTGCCGACTCCACCCGTGATCGGTCAGGCTGCTGCTCCGGCTGCACCTGCAGCTGAAAAAGCTGAAGCTCCGAAGGAAAACGCTGCACGTGACATGGCTCTGTAACTAGACGCCTGACACACAAAGCCCACTGAACCGGCGACGGTCAGTGGGCTTTTTTGTGTCTTTACCGTGGGCGGACGTTCAGGCTTTGGCGGTAGCCAGATAAGCTCCAAGCCGTCGCCCCATCTCTTCACCCAGCGCCTGCAATCCGCTTAACGGGCGCACCATTACTTCGAACTCGACAATCTTGCCGTGCTCATCGAAGCGAATCATGTCGATGCCCTTGAGCTCCTTAGAGCCGACTTTGGCGCTGAACTCCAGAATCACATTCAACCCGTCAGCCGTGGACAGTTCCCGGTGATATTCAAAATCCTCAAACACCTTGAACACCGTGTTGAGGATCATCGCCACCACCTGCGCGCCGGGATAGGGCGTGTGCGCCATCGGTGAGCGAAACACGGCGTTGGCATCAAGCAGCGTGGGCAGGGCGCTCAAGTCGCCGGTACGGATCATCTCGTGCCAGCGATTCAGGGATTCGGCAGCACTGGGTTGCAGATTCAGGTCAGTCATTTGCACCTCTGGGTTTTTATTGTTCTTCGACTCTAGATCAAAGCGCTGGCAGGGCAAGCTTGTTGTCGCTGCCTGAATACCACCCTATGACAGCTCCTACAGATCAGATCCCATCTGATACGCTTTTTTCGTTTCAATCTGCCCCTGTAATCGGTTCAGATGCAGGATCAAAATGCCCCGGCAGTTCGGTCACTCGCGACAGTCCTTCATCCCGAAGCGTCCAGTGCACCGCAAGCTCAGCATTGAGGAGAGCAACATGAACAAGATGGCGTTTTTTCTGGGTGGCTTTTTGGTACTGACCATCATGATTGGCCTGCTCGCGACGATTTCTCCGGTCTGAGGTGTGCGCTTCAAATGACGGCCACAGGTGTGCCGCGCAAATCGTGTTTAAATGCCGCGCCTCACACCTGTAAATGGATTTCAGCCCATGGCCGAACCTCGTATCCGCGCCCTAGCTCTCTGTGTTTTTCACCACAACGGAAAAATTCTGGTTAACCAGTTTCGTGACCCGGCGAGCCGGCAAACCTGTTTCCGACCTATTGGGGGCGGAATCGATTTCGGCGAGACCAGCGCCGAAGCGATCGTGCGCGAAGTGCAGGAAGAGTTGGGCCTGTCCATGACGAACCTGCGCCTGCTCGGCACCCTCGAAAACCTGTTCATCTACAACGGCAAACCGGGACACGAAATTGTCCAGGTCTACGATGCGATGTTTGCCGACGCCAGCGTGTACGCGCATACGCAGATTGAGGGTCATGAAAGCGACGGCGCTCCCTTCACCGTGCGCTGGCATGACAGCTCAAGCTTCAGTGAGCAGGCACCCTTGGTGCCGAAGGGATTGGGCGAACTGCTGAAGAGCGCCGGATTGCTGGATTGATAACGGACTCACGCCCCTTATTTGCCCTGGCGGCGCTCGACGCCGTCAGGGTTGCCGATATCCAGCAACCTCCTTTCCACCAATATATTCTCAAGCGCCTGACGTTCGACCGGCTTCATTTGGTGCTCGCGTTTTTTCAGCTCCAGCAGGATGGGGCTGGACCAGGTGCGATAGGTCTGTTCGATGTTGCGGCGGGATGTCATCAGTCTCTCCTTGATCAAGAGCCCGGTGTGGCTGGCAGGGGCTCTGTCCGATGAGGGAGTAACGTTAGTCGAGAATCCCTGAAGTCGCGAATCCACCGGTTTTGTGTAGGAGCAGCCTTCGGCTGCTCCTACACGGTTTGGCGGTGGGATCAATCGTCGACCTTCATCATCGCCTGCACACCTTCCCACGCCTCGGCGCGCATGCGTTCGATATCCAGCCCCGGAATCACGCCGTTATCCACGACCACACGGCCGCCGACCAGACTGTATTTCACTGTGATCGGTTCGCCCGCCACGACCGGTGCGACGGCGCTGTCGTGGAAACCGTAGAAGCGTGGGTGATCGAGACTGTAGATCACCAGATCCGCTGCCTGGCCGATTTCCAGCGTGCCGACCGCGCCCAAACCCAACACCTGCGCGCCGCCTGCCGTACCCCAATGGATGACGTCTTCTGCCGTGGTCGCCGAAGCGCCTTGTTCGGCGCGGTGGATCAGCCACGCGGTGTTGGCTTCGCCGACCATGCTTCCGGATTCGTTGGAGGCCACGCCGTCGACGCCCAAGGAGATCGGCACGCCGGCCTCATACATTTGCGGTATGGGCGCGACGCCGCTACCCAGGCGCGCATTGCTCACCGGGCAGTGGGCGATACCGGTGCCGGTCTGCGCGAGCATGCGGATTTCGCCGGGTTGCAGATGCACGGCGTGGGCGAACCAGACGTCGGGGCCAAGCCATTCGTGTTCGGCGACGAATTCCACCGGCAGGCAGTTGTATTTTTCGCGGCAGAAGTTCACGTAGTTTTGCGTCTCGGACAAGTGCGTGTGAAGACGCAGACCGAGGCCGCGAGCGGTGTGGGCCAGCTCACGCAGCAAGGTGGGCGGCAGCGAGAAGGTCGGCGTGGTCGGCGCCACCACGACACGTCGCATCGCATCCGGTGTGTCCTGGTGATACAGCGATTTCAGCCGTTCGATGTCGCCGACCATTTGCTCCAGACTTTCCGGTTGCAGGGCAGTTTTCGAGAAGCCCGGATGAGCGCTGGCCGACTCCAGTGCGCCGCCACGGCACAGGACGAAACGCAAGCCGAATTCATCGGCCAGATCGAACAGCAAATCGCCGGTCTCGGTGCTGCCGTGGGCGTGGTAGAGGTAGTGGTGATCGGCGCAGGTGGTGACGCCGGACAACAGTAACTCGACCATGCCCAGCCGCGCGGCGATTCGTGCCAATTGCGGCGTGAAGCGGTTGAGGCGCGGGTAGGGCACGCTGGCGAGCCAGCCTTGCAGATCCTGATTCAAGCCTTCGGGAACGGCTTTGAGCAGGTTCTGAAACAGGTGATGGTGGGTGTTGATCCAGCCCGGATAGACCACGCAGTGGCGCGCGTCGATCACCCGTTCGCCGGGTTGCGCGGCAAGATCGGCGGCCATTTCAGCGATCCGGCCATTGACCACGCGGATGTCCACGGCGCCGGCCCGGGCACGCGGGCCGCGCAGGCCGGTCATGACCGCGACCGGGTTTTTGATCAGGATGTTTTGCAATTGAGTCATGGCAGGCTCCAGTTCAGAGGATGTGCGAGGCGGACTTGCTGGCGGTGGAGTCGGGCACGCTGACGCCATTGAGCGCAGCATTGAGCAGCACCGACACCAGGCAGGCGATGACCACGCTGCTGTGCAGGAACGGCTGCGACCACGCGGGTAATTGTTTGAACAGGGTGGGCGCGAGCACCGGCACCAGCGCGGCGGCGAGGGTGAAACCGACGATCAGCACGTTGTAGCGATTGCGCTCGTAGTCGACTTTGGCGAGGGTCTGAATCCCCGCCGCCGCGACCACGCCGAACATGGCAATGCCGGCGCCGCCGAGGGCTGCGGTCGGCATCGAGGCGATGATCGCCCCGGCCTTCGGCACCAAAGCAATCGAGCACATGAGCAAGCCGCTGACCGCGACCACCCAACGGCTGCGCACGCCGGTCAAAATCACCAGGCCAACGTTTTCCATGAAGGCAATAAACGGGAACGCAGCAAACATCCCGGCGATGGTGCTGGCCAGACCGTTGGCGCGCAGGCCGTTGATCACCTGCTTGTCTTCCACGGGTTTTTCGACGATGTCGCCGATCGCCACAAACAGCCCCATCGACTCGACCATTTGCACGATCATCACCACCACCATGGTTGCGATGGGAATCAGGCTGAAGGTGGGCAAACCGAAGTAGAACGGATAGGGCACGGTCAGCCACGGCGCTTCTTCGACGCTGTGAAAACTGCCCATGCCCAGGCCATACGCCAGACCTGCACCGGCCAGCATGCCCAACAGCACCGCCATATTGCGCAGCATCGGGCTGCCGTAACGGTTAACCAGCAGAATGGTCAGCAACACCACCACCGCCACACCGAGAAACGCCGGTGCACCGAAGTTGCTCGCATTGCGCCCGCCGCCGACCCATTCATAGGCGATCGGGAACAGTTGCAAGCCGATCACGGTGACGATGCACCCGGTCACCACCGGCGGGAAAAACCGCCGTAGTCGACCCACGAACGGCGCGATCAGCATGGTAAAAATCCCGGCACCGATCACCGCCCCGCAGACGCCGGCAAACCCCACCTCCGGGTTGCTGCCGATGGCGATCACTGGGCCAACACTGCTGAACGCCACGCCTTGCAAAATCGGCAGGCGCACGCCGAACTTCCAGAACCCGACGGTTTGCAACAGGGTGGCGATGCCGGAACAGAACAGCGTGGTGCTGATCAGCGCCACCGTTTCGGCATGGGACATTTTCAAGGCACTGGCGACAATCAACGGCACGGCGATGGCGCCGATGTACGAGACGGCCATGTGTTGCAGGCCGAGGGTGAGCATCTGTCGTACCGGAAGAATGCGGTCGACGGGATGTACGGTGGATGCGGTTTGCGATGGGGATGTGGCTGACGACATGGGGAAACACCTCTGGCTGTTTTTATGCGGTAGAGAGGGGTATTCGTCTGATGCTTGCGAACCTGTGAACACTGAAGATCGGTTGTTGGAATGAGCGCTTGGAGTGAAGAGGAGCCTGTGGCGAGGGGATTTATCCCCGATCGGCTGCGAAGCAGTCGCAAATGCTGTGCATGCGGTTTGTCTGATCAACCGCGAGTTCAGGTTTTGGGGGTGCTTCGCACCCCATCGGGGATAAATCCCCTCGCCACAAGTAACCTCATCACAGGGTTCATTCCATAGATTTACAGTGCCTGATCGGCATCAGTCATTCGTGCCCGGAACCGCCATCCACCGGCTCCGATGCCTTGTTCAGCCTGCCAGGCAGGCGGCAAAGCCTTGATTCAGTGCCGCGCGGTCCAGGTCGCGGCCGATGAACACGATCTTGCTCGAGCGCGGCTCCGTGCCCCACGGGGTCGACGCGCGGAACTCCACCAGGCTGTGTACGCCTTGCAACACGTAGCGTTGGTCTTCATTGGCCACCGCCAGCACGCCTTTCATGCGGTACAGATTGTCGGCCTGCGAAGAGCGCAGTTCACTGATCCAGCGGTGAAAGGCCATCAGATTGACCGCGCCGTCCACGGCGATGCCGACCGAGGACACGCTTGGGTCGTGTTGGTGGTCCGCTTCTTCGTGGTGATGTTCGTGGTCATGGTGGTCGTGCTCATCAGCGCCGATTTCCATCAGCTTCTGTGTGGCTTCGAAGGCGCCGATACCGAGGATTTTCGACAGGTCGATTTGCGCATTGGTGGAGGTCACAAGATCCGCCGTGGCGTTCAACCCACGGATTTTGCCGCGCAGGGTTTCCACCTCTTCAGGGCTGACCAGATCGACCTTGTTGATGACGATGCGGTCGGCGCAAACGATTTGGTCCACGGCCTGATTGTCGACGCCGTCCAGTTGCAGATCTTCCAGATGCTGGGCGATGTGCTTGGCGTCGACCATGGTCACGATGGCGTCGAGTTCGACTTCATCGGCAATCGGGTCGTTGATGAAAAAGCTCTGTGCCACCGGGTACGGATCGGCGAGGCCGCTGGTCTCGATCAGGATGTGATCGAGCCGCACCGGGCGCGCCACCAGTTCACGGACGATGCGTACCAGGTCCTCGCGAACCTCGGCGGTGCAGCACACGCAACCGTTGACCATCTCGTAGATTTCTTCGGTTTCCGAGCTCAGCACTAGATCACCGTCGATGCCGACTTCGCCGAATTCGTTTTCGATCACGGCGATTTTGCGGCCGTGGTTTTCCTTGAGGATGTAGTTGAGCAGGGTGGTTTTGCCAGCACCGAGGAATCCGGTGAGGATGGTGACGGGGATTTTGGTGTTCGGGGTTGGGGCGTTGAAGGGGGTGTTCATCTAAAGCTCCTTACCTGTGTTTTTGTCGGAGTGCGATCAACTGTGGGAGCGAGCCTGCTCGCGAATGCGGTGTGTCATTGAGCGGTGATGCCGACTGACCCACCGCTTTCGCGAGCAGGCTCGCTCCCACAGGGTTCGGGGTTTTCGCGCCAGCGGGTGGCAGTACCGGCATCGAGCCCGAACAGGTCGAGCACCCGGCCGAGGCTGTGGTCGACCATTTGCGCGAGGTTTTCCGGGCGGGCGTAGAAGGCCGGCACCGGCGGGGCGATGATTCCGCCCATTTCGGTAACGGCGGTCATGTTGCGCAGGTGGGCCAGGGTCAGCGGGGTTTCGCGGGCCATCAGCACCAGCGTGCGGCGCTCCTTGAGGGTGACGTCGGCGGCGCGGCCGATCAGGCCCGACGAGGTACCGGTGGCGATCTCCGCCAGCGTGCGCATCGAGCACGGCGCAACCACCATGCCCAGACTGCGGAACGAACCACTGGCGATCCCGGCGGCGACGTCGTCGGCGCGGTGGTAGTGGCTAGCCAGCGTGGTGACATCGGCCAGTTTGTAGTCGGTTTCGTGGGCCATGGTCAGCAGCGCCGCACGGCTGATGATCAAGTGGCTTTCGATGTCGAGTTCGTTGAGCAATTGCAGGAGGCGCACGCCGTAGATGAAGCCGGACGCGCCGCTGATGCCGACCACCATCCGCTGACGGTTCATGACTGCAGCCCTTTGATCAGTTGCCGGGCGCGTTGGAGCACGTCCTGATCGAGTTGCGCCTTGATCCCGTCAAAACCCGAGCCGCGTGTGGCGTCCAGACCCATGCGTGACGTGGTGCCGTTCGCCGAAGACGACGGATCGAGCGGACTGCCGGGCAAGCCGTCGATGGTGAAAATATCCAGGTGCGGCTGGAAGTGCGTGGCCAGCGCCCACAGCACTTGGCTGTCATCGCTGATGTCGATATCGCTGTCCACCGCGATCACGGTTTTCAGGTACGGGTCCCAGCCGAGCAAGGCCAGCATGATCTGCCGCGCCTCGCCGTCACGGCTCTGATCCAGCGCCACATAGCAATGGAAATGCGTGCCGGAGTTCGGGTAATGCACGGCAGTGACGGCGGGGAAACGCGCCTTGAGCTTTTCGCTCATTTCCGCTTCACGGGGCAGTCGCGCCAGCGTCAGATGTTCGGCGTAGCGGCCACCCATCACGTCGACCAGCCAGGCGTCCTTGCGCCGCAGCAGGGTATCGACACGCAGCACATTGTTGGTCGAGCGATCCGAGGAGTAACCGCTGAACTCTCCGAACGGGCCTTCCTCGGCGTAAGCCGTCGGATCAATCGCGCCTTCGAGCACGAATTCGGCATACGCCGGTACACCGATGCCGTAGCGTGGCGTCTTGACCAGCTCCAGCGGCGCGCCGAACAAGCCGCCCGCCACCGCGCGTTCATCGCTGCCGTAGGGTAAACGTGCAGCAGCGGCGAGCATGAACAATGGGTGCGCGCCGACCACCATGGCCACCCGCAACTCTTCACCGCGCTCGCGGGCGGTTTGCAGCATCCGCCACAGGTGTCCGCGTGAATGCAGGCTGGTGGCGAGGGCCTGACGGGCATGGCGCATCGAGCGGTGATAGCTCATGTTGGCGATGCCGGTGACGGGGTCTTCGGCAATGATGATTGCGTTGGTGATGTACGGGCCGCGATCGCTGTCGAAGTGCTTGAGCATCGGCAGCAGCGCCAGATCCAGCGTTTCACCTTCGAACACTTCATCCAGCACCGGGCCGCTTTCCACGAAACGTGGCGGGATTGGCTGGTTGGCACGGGTCTGGAAGGTTTCGTGCAGCTGCGCCGGAGTGACGCCAAACATTCGGGCAATGCGGGTGCGGGAGGCGAAGAGATTGGTCGCCACCGGCACGCCGAGACCGCCGACGTTTTCGCAGATCAGCAGTGGATCGCGGCCCTGTCCGGCAAGGGCGTCGACCAGGGCGGTGACGTCCTGATCGGCAGAAAGCGCTTGGGTGATGGTCAGCACATCGTCCGGGTATTCACGGCGATAGGCATCGATGAACGCGTGAAAGTCCTGAGAGTCGCCGAGCGTCGAACGGGTCATGGTTTCACCTCGTAAAAAGCAGGCACGCAGGGGTGAGTCGGCAATCAATCGACAAGCCGTTGGCCTGCCGGTCGAACGAACGCCGGATCATCTTCGTGCCTGTAAAGTCGCTGTGTGCCTACAGGTAAGTCGTGGTCAGGCGAATATCTGCCTCAACCAGATCCTTCGGCGGTGGCGTCGGTTCGATCCCGCACAACCGGGCGATGTTGTTGCCCAGGTAGTCTTCCAGATGATCCTCATCAATCCCCAACCCCTGCGGCGCCGGCGAGCACAGCACCTCCAGCTCACGCAGCCACATGCCCGGTTCGTTCGGCGGTGAATCGGTGCCGAAGACGATCTTGTTGCGCGGCAGTTCCTTGGCGAATTCGACGATCCGCGACTGGAAGCACCAACCGGATTCGCAGTACACGTTCGGCGTGTCCATGGCCATCCAGAACGCTTCGAACGAGTAGTTGCCGCCAGTCTGGATACCGAAGTGGCCGATGATGAAATTGACCATCGGGAACTCGCGGATGATCGGGTAGAACATGGTCGGAATCGTGTACGGGCCGTCGCCGGTGTGGATCAGCACGACGATGTTGTACTTGGCGCAGACTTTCATTGCCGGACGCAACCAGTCCAAGGCCCGGTCCGGGCGATAGCCGTGCATGTTGGCGTGCAGTTTGAGCATCTTGAAACCGTATTCCTTGATGTGGAATTCCAGCTCCGCCGCCCCGTTTTCCGGCCCCCAGCGCGGGTTGAAGTTGAAGTTGCCGATGAAGCGATCCGGGTACTTCATGCAGAGCTCGGCGATGTAGGACATGTAATCGCGCACGCCCTCACGCCCCCGGCGGTTGCCGTCGCGATAACCGGTATTGCCCGGTGGCGGCTGGATGAAACCCATGTCGATACGGCGCGGCTTGCCGTTGATCATGTACGGGCCGTCCATCAGCTTGAGCATGCGTTCGCCGGTGAACGGTTCGCCGGTGTGGCGCCAGGCCTCGTCGACCAGGTTGGTGGGGTGCAGATGGGTATCGATAATCATCGCTTCAGCTCCTGGCCAATTGCGTGGTGACGGGGCGCTTGAGCTGCGCCTCTGCTTCGGAAACGGAACGCGGTGGCGGCGTTGGCTCTAGGCCGATCATCCGCGCGGTGTTGTTGCCCAGGTACTCTTCGAGGGTGTCCTCGTCGAGGTTCAGGCCTTGCGGCGGTTCGTGGCACAGCACTTCGAGCAGACGCAGCCACATGCCCGGTTCGTTCGGCGGGGTGTCGGTGCCGAACAGAATCTTGTGCGTTGGCAAGACCTTGGCGAATTCGACGATTCGCGATTGCAGGCACCAGCCGGATTCGCAGTAAACGTTGGGCAGCTCCATCGCCCATTGCATCGGTTCGAACACGTAGACGCCGCCGGTCTGCACGCCGAAGTGGGCCATGATGAAATCGACGTTGGGGAATTCCTTGATCATCGGCACCCATTCGGACGGGATGCTGTAAGGGCCGTCGCCGGTGTGCAGCTTGACCGGGATACCCAGCTCGGCGCACTTCTCGAAGCATGGACGCACCCAGTCCAGTGCGCGATCAGGCCGGTAGGCGTGCATGTTTGCCTGCATCTGGACCATCTTGAAACCGTGTTCCTTGACGTAGCGCTCGATCGCCTCGACGCCGTTCTGCACTCCGCAGCGCGGGTTGTAGACGAAGCAACCGATGAAACGGTCGGGGTAGGTCTGGACCATTTTCAGGGTGTAGGCCATGTAGGCGTCGATGGATTCGCGGCCCGAGAGTTCGCCGTCGGTCCAGGTGTAAATCGTGTTG
>NZ_JBIUWI010000036.1:0-56335 GCF_044743385.1 Pseudomonas sp. NPDC087639
ACGGTGACGTGGGCACGGGCTCGGCTCAGTCCCTGCGTCAGGAAGGCATGATCGTTAAAGTTTCCGAAGTTGACCCGATCTGCGCCATGCAAGCGTGCATGGACGGTTTCGAACTGGTTTCGCCGTTCATCGACGGTATCAACGACGGTTCCGAAGCAAGCATCGACAAAGCGCTGCTGGGCAAGATCGACCTGATCGTGACCACCACCGGTAACGTCAATGTTTGCGACTCCAACATGCTCAAAGCCCTGAAGAAGCGCGCTGTTGTCTGCAACATCGGTCACTTCGACAACGAAATCGACACTGCTTTCATGCGCAAGAACTGGGCATGGGAAGAAGTGAAGCCACAGGTACACAAGATCCACCGTACCGGTGCTGGCGCGTTCGACGCACAGAACGACGACTACCTGATCCTGCTGGCCGAAGGCCGTCTGGTGAACCTGGGCAACGCCACGGGTCACCCGAGCCGCATCATGGACGGTTCGTTCGCCAACCAGGTTCTGGCGCAGATCTTCCTGTTTGGCCAGAAGTACGCCGACCTGCCGCCAGCCCAGAAAGCCGAGCGTCTGACCGTTGAAGTACTGCCGAAGAAACTCGACGAAGAAGTGGCCCTGGAAATGGTTCGCGGCTTCGGCGGCGTGGTCACTCAACTGACCAAGCAACAGGCTGACTACATCGGCGTGACCGTCGAAGGCCCGTTCAAGCCGCACGCTTACCGCTACTGATTGGCTGAGCGTCAACGCGGTGTGCCTGGCGCACCGCGTTGCCTGACTGGCGCTGCTGACCGCTCTGTGTAGGAGCTGCCGCAGGCTGCGATCTTTTGATTTTCAAAGATCGCAGCCTGCGGCAGCTCCTACAGGGGTGCAGCGTCCGGCTTACGTGTTTCCAAGGGTATGACCATGTCCCAAGACCGTCGCTACAGCTTCGAGTTCTTCCCGACCAAGACCGATGCTGGGCATGAAAAGCTGCTCAACGTTGCCCGTCAGTTGGCAACGTACAATCCCGATTTCTTCTCCTGCACCTATGGCGCTGGTGGTTCGACACGTGATCGCACCCTCAACACCGTTTTGCAACTGGAAAGCGAAGTCAAAGTACCCGCCGCACCGCACCTGTCGTGCGTCGGCGACAGCAAGGACGACCTGCGCGGCCTGCTGAACGAGTACAAGGCTGCCGGCATCAAGCGCATCGTCGCCCTGCGTGGTGATCTGCCGTCCGGCATGGGCATGACCAGCGGTGAGCTGCGTCACGCCAATGAACTGGTTGAATTCATTCGTGAAGAAACCGGCGATCATTTCCACATCGAAGTTGCCGCTTACCCGGAGATGCATCCGCAGGCGCGCAATTACGAAGACGATCTCGCCAATTTCGTGCGCAAGGCCCGCGCCGGCGCCGACAGCGCGATCACCCAGTACTTCTTCAACGCCGACAGCTACTTCTACTTCGTCGACCGTTTGCTGGCGCTGGGCGTGGATATTCCGGTGGTGCCGGGGATCATGCCGATCACCAACTACAGCAAACTCGCGCGCTTCTCCGATGCCTGCGGTGCGGAAATCCCGCGCTGGATTCGCAAGCAACTGGAAGCCTACGGCGACGACAGCCAAAGCATTCAGCGCTTTGGCGAGCAAGTCGTCAGCGAAATGTGCGAACGCCTGCTTCAGGGCGGCGCACCAGGGCTGCACTTCTATTCCATGAACCAGGCCGAACCTAGCCTGGCGATCTGGAATAACCTGAAGTTGCCGCGCTAAACGCTACAAGCAAGATCAAAAGATCGCAGCCTTCGGCAACTCCTACAGGGGTTGTTGTTGCTGCGATTTTTTGCGTTTGAATCCCCGAATTAGAGCTTGTGCTGTCACTTTCTGGCTCTTTGCGGTTTCTCGTCGTAATCTCAAGCCATGCCTTTGATCACGCAGTTATTCGCCGTGCTGGTTTTTGCTTGCCTGAGCTTCGCCGCTCGGGGCGAGAAGTTGCGTATTGTCACCGAGCCGTGGGCGCCTTATGTCTATGAGGAGAACGGCAAGAACCTCGGGCTGGACTACGAAACCACGGCCATCGTGTTCAAGCGCCTGGGCATTGAGGTCGAATGGCAATTCCTGCCATGGAAGCGTTGTCTGTCGATGCTTGAAACCGGTCAGGCTGATGGCGCACTGGACATTTTTCACAGCGACGAGCGCGACGCCACCCTGCTCTACCCCAGCGAACCGCTGTCGGACGTCGAGTTCGTGATGTTCTACGCCAACGACCGGCCGCACCCGTTCAGCACACTTGAAGAGCTAAAAGGCCTGACCATCGGCACCTCTCCGGGTTATCTGTACAGCCCCGACTTCAGCGAATCGACTCTGTTCACCCGCGAACCGGCGCCGACCCACGAAGCCAATTTCGGAAAACTGGTGCGCGGGCGCATCGATTTGCTGATTACTGATCGACGCGTCGGCCAGCATTTGCTCGATCAGTTGAATATCCGTGACCAGATCAGCGAAAACCCCACTGTCATTAGCCGTCAGAGCCAATTTCTTGCGGTTCGGCGCAATGCTGGTATGGATTTACTGGTGCAGCGTTTTGGCGCCGAGCTCAAGCGATTCAAGCGTGAACCGGCCTATGCCGAGCTGAGCGCGCGTTATGGCGCAGCGCCAACCGGAGCCACGCCACTGGGGAATGTCTCGGCGAGCAGCAAAACCGTTGAGCAGCAGGAAAGCAGCGCGCAGTGATTGCTCTGTTATACTCCGGCGTTCCCGCCAGGCTCACGCCCGGACGCCCGGAACCGTAACAGGCCTCTCGACCCGCTACAGCGCAGCTTTCAGCCCGCGCGAGCACTCCAGACGTGCCTTCGGAACCGCAGCAGGACCGGACGGGATTGCGTCCTATTAAACGCTATTCGCGCCAGGCAAGACTCCCATTGGGCCAAGCCCTAACTAAAACAGGATTACTCATGTCCTTTGCTTCCCTCGGTCTCTCCGAGGCTTTAGTCCGCGCCATCGAAGATGCGGGCTATACCGAGCCTACTCCGGTGCAACAGCGGGCCATTCCCGCCGTGTTGCAAGGTCGCGACCTGATGGTTGCGGCTCAGACAGGTACTGGTAAAACCGGCGGTTTCGCCCTTCCGATTCTGGAGCGGTTGTTCCCCAACGGTCACCCGGACAAATCCCAGCGTCACGGCCCGCGCCAACCACGCGTACTGGTCCTGACCCCGACCCGCGAACTCGCGGCCCAGGTTCACGAGAGCTTCAAGATCTACGCCCGTGACCTGAAATTCGTCAGCGCCTGCATTTTTGGCGGCGTCGGCATGAACCCGCAGGTTCAGGCCATGTCCCGTGGCGTTGACGTCCTCGTTGCTTGCCCGGGTCGTTTGCTCGACCTGTGCGGCCAAGGCAGTGTCGATCTGTCCCACGTCGAAATTCTTGTGCTCGACGAAGCCGACCGCATGCTCGACATGGGCTTCGTCCACGACGTGAAGAAAGTCCTCGCGCGTCTGCCGGCCAAGCGTCAGAACCTGCTGTTCTCGGCAACGTTCTCCAAAGACATCACCGACCTCGCCGGCAAGCTGCTGCACAACCCGGAACGCATCGAAGTGACGCCGCCGAACACCACGGTCGAGCGCATCGAGCAACGTGTGTTCCGTCTGCCGGCCAGCCACAAGCGTGCACTGCTGGCGCACCTGATCACCGCCGGCGCCTGGGAACAGGTGCTGGTGTTCACCCGCACCAAGCACGGCGCCAACCGTCTGGCCGAGTACCTGGACAAGCACGGCCTGCCGGCTGTGGCGATCCACGGCAACAAGAGCCAGAACGCCCGCACCAAAGCCCTGGCCGACTTCAAAGCTGGCGAAGTGCGCATTCTTGTAGCGACCGACATCGCCGCTCGCGGTCTGGACATCGACCAGTTGCCACACGTGGTCAACTTCGAACTGCCGAACGTCGATGAAGATTACGTACACCGTATCGGCCGTACTGGCCGCGCCGGTCGTTCGGGTGAGGCGATCTCGCTGGTAGCACCGGACGAAGAAAAGCTGCTGAAAAGCATCGAGCGCATGACCAAGCAGAAGATTGCCGATGGCAACCTGATGGGCTTCGACTCGAGCACCATTGAAGCCGAGAAGCCTGAAGTACGTGAGCGTCCGGACGTGCGCAACCCGCGCAATCCTCGCGGCCCACGCGGCGACGGCCCGAATGGCGGCGGCGGTGGCGGCGGTCGTAAAGACAAAGGCAAGGACAAGGGCAAGGAAAAACCGGCCGGCGAACGTGGCGAGCGTCCTGCCCGTCAGCAGAAGCCGCGCGAAGGCACCCCGGCCCGTGAACAGCGTCAGCCATCGCAGCCGCCACGCGCCGCTGCCGATCGTGCACCGGACGAGTTCCTCGACGACGATGTCGATAACTTCGGTAACCGCGTTGATTACGTTCCTCAAGCCAAACCGGCTCAGGGCCGTGGTCGCCGTCCGGGTGCTCCGGCACAAGGCACGACAGCGGGTGCAGGTGCTCCGCGCAGCGGCAGCGGTAAGCCTCAGGGTCGTCAAAGCGGCCCACGCAGCAGCGATGGCGCCACCACCGGCACTCCGCCGGCCAAGCGCAACGGCCCGCGCAGCGGTGCTCCACGTGACGGCCAGGCCCGTCGCGAAGAGTCCCGCAACCGTCGCCCGGCTCGCACCGACGACCAGCCGCGTTCGGAACCTGCCGTGCAAAATCCGCGCGGCCCGGCACCGAAGATCATTCACAAGGAGTCAAAAACCGATCGTTTCCCGACTCCTGAGCAACTTGATCAACTGCCAGGCCGTCCGCGCGGCGAGAAACCAGCGTTGCTGACCCGCAACCGCTGATTTAACGCAGCCATAAAAAATGCCCCTGATCGCGAGATCAGGGGCATTTTTTTATCCGTCGCGAAAGTTATTTCGCTTTGACACCTTCAAACGTGATGTACAGATCGACGTTATCGGACTGTGGACCCAGAACCATCATCTTGCCGAAATCAGAGCGCTTGATGCTGGTAGTGCCTTCGAAACCGGCACGGTAGCCGCCCCATGGATCCTTGCCTTCACCCAGGAAAGTGGCCTTGACCACGATTGGCTTGGTCACGCCGTGAAAGGTCAGGTCGCCGGTCACGTCAGCAGTGACCTTGCCGTCGGCATTCTTGCCGGTTGGCTTGACGCTGGTAGAGACGAAGGTCGCTTTGGCGAACTTGCTCACGTCCAGGAAGTCAGCGCTGGCGATGTGTTTGTCGCGCTCGGCATGGTTGGTGAATACGCTGGCGGTATTGACGTTGAACTCGATTTTGCTGTCTTCAGGCTTGGCAGCGTCAAAGCTGAACTTGCCGTCGATGTCTTTGAAAGTACCGGTGATGAAGCTGTAGCCCAGGTGGCTGATCTTGAAGTCAACGAAGGCGTGCTGACCTTCTTTGTCGACGGTGTAGTCAGCGGCCATTACGTTGGCGGACAGCACGGCAGAACCGATTGCCAGAGCGGCCAGAGTCTTTTTCAACATGCTTTCTTTTCCTTTGAGTCGAGGTTGAACTTCAGGCTTTGCGACCCAGCATTCGAGTGAGGGTCGCATCACGATCGATAAAGTGGTGCTTCAATGCTGCCAACGCATGGAGACCGGAAAAAATTACCAGCGCCCACGCCAGCCAGAGATGAATCACCCCAGCGGTATCTGCCTGATCCGGTAGCCCGGAAACCAGTGCAGGAACTTCAAACAGGCCAAACACCGGAATCCCGACACCGTCTGCGGTGGAAATCAGGTAACCGGCAAGCATCACAGCGAACAGCCCTACATACAGAAACCCGTGGCCGAACCTGGCGCCGATACGAGTCATGCGGCTGTAGCTTTGCAGCGTTGGCGGCGGTGGGCTGATAAAGCGCCACAACACCCGCAACACCATCACACCCAGCAGCACCAGACCGATGCTCTTGTGTAGATCCGGCGCGTCTTTGCGCCAGCTGCTGTAGTAATCCAGCCCAACCATCCACAGACCCAGCGCGAACAGTCCGAAGACCACCAGCGCCACGCCCCAGTGCATGAAGATGCTGACCCAACCATAGCGCGAAGAAGAGTTACGTAGCTGCATTGCCCAAATCCTGTGAGAACTGCGAACCAAGACTAGCGAGTTATCTATCGAATTAAAGCGGAAAATTTCGCTTTGAAATATCGAGAAATACGATGAAGAGTCTGGAAGTGATGCGTTAAGGAAAGATTAAAGGCGATTTTGCCGCATCGCGCTTGGGACAGACTGGTCGATTTTTACTAGCTGATCAGGCGCGATACGGGGTATTGAACTCGGCAGGCGGCTTTACGGAAGACCGCAAACAGCTAAATTTTCAATCAATAACTATGTATAGCTCATTGCACCTTCAAGCCTGATCAAATAACGACTCCATTACTTATTGATCAGGTATACAACCATGGCTCTTCGATATACGCCGTTTCAAGCAAGTGGATCATCAACACTACCTGCCAATCAAACAATGTCTGCGCCTCAATATCTGCAATCCGATAACGGTCGATTTCGTTTGATCTTACAGGCCGATGGAAATCTGGTGATCAAGGAGGGTGAAACATTAATCTGGGTGGCAGATGGAAATCAGCCTTACAGTAAAACCTTGCATCAGAAACGCATGCGCGATCCTCTGCAGTTCGTCATCAGCAATAGCGGCTTTCTTTATGATCCGTCCAGACGCCGCCTTTGGATCGCTGAAAGTACTCACACCACTGACAAATCCCTCTGGTACCACACATGTATGACTATTCAGGATGATGGCAACCTGGTCATCTATGATCAACGCACCGGCAGTCCACGCTGGGCGCGCTTTGGCTTTACCCCAGGACGAAGCTCAAAGCCAAAGGAAAGATGGCTGAGAAACTTACCGGACGGTACGAAAGTATACGATTGGGATTTCTAACAGGCCCGGCACTGTCATCTTCGATTAGTTCTTGAGAACAGCCGGCGGCTGTAAACAATCTGCGCTATAAGGGTCTATCTTGCATTTGTGAGCAAGCTCCGAACTATATCCGCCCGGAAAAAAACGGCCATTTGCACAGCCGGAAAGTGTCAATAACACGAGCAGTATCGTAAGTATTTTCATAGCGGGTCACCTCCAATTTATCCAAGCATAAAATTTGAGATCGCGTGCCCGCTATCATTTCGCTCTGAATACTATGTGGGAAACTTCCTATGCAGAGGTAAGCCTCGAGACTGCACAGCAGAGATAAGTGTGGAGGTTTAATTGCAAAAAAAAAGCGGCCCATTTGGCCGCGTTTTTTATTGAAGCGAAGGCTTACTGCGCCTTGGTCTCTGTCGTTGCAGCAGGCTTGGCCGCGGGTTTCTTCGCCGGTTCAGCCTTTTTTGCCGCCGGTTTTGCCGGAGCTTTTTTCGCTTCGGTCTTGGCTGCCGGCTTCTTCGCCGCAGGCTTGGCCGCTGCTTTCTTGGCTGGCTCGGCTTTTACCGGGGCCGCTGGTTTCGGTGCTTCCACCGGAGCTGGTGCAGCTGCAGGGGTTGGCGCAGGCGCTGGAGTTACTGGCGCTGGAGCCGGTTCCGGGGCCTTGGCTGGCTCTGGCTTCTTGTCGTCATCCGAACCGCCGAACAGGTTGCTGAAGAAGTTGCCCTTCTTCGCCGCCACGGCACCCGCCGCGCCTGCCGCTGCGGCGGCCGGCACCACTTTGGCCGGTTCGAACGACTTGCCTGCCGCCAGATCTTCAACCTGACTGGCCGCACGCTGACCAGTGCGCAGAGCGCCTTCCAGCGTGCCCGGGTACAAGGTGTCGGTGTGTTCGCCAGCGAACGCTACGCGTTGCAGCGGACGTTCCCAGATACGCCAGAACTTGCTGATCTGGCCCGGGCCGTAGGCCAGGTAAGCGCCGCCCATCGACGGGTCGGTGCTGTAGCGACGGATTTCATAACCGGTGAACGAGCCACGGGCCTGTGGATAAAACGCGTGCAGACGGATCAGCACCTGATCGACCATCTGCTTGTCGCCGAACGCCTGCATCACACGGGAGTTGTCGCCGGACAGGTTGATCACCACGTTGGCGCCGCCCTTCAGCGCCGGCTCGATCCAGAGCATGCCCAGACCTGCGTTGCTGTAGATTTCGCCGGACATACGCGCCTTGCTTTCCCACACTGGCGTCTTGAACTTCAACATGATCTGGTCGCGCCAGCCGTAGTTGGTGCCCTTGATCGCCGCCATATGCTGGGCATCCAGCGCAGGCGTCAGCTGAATCTTGCTCAGCGCACGCAGCGGCACGGCCAACACCACGTAATCGGCCTGATAACCGACACTGCCGACCTTGACGGTCACGCCGTCCTTGTCCTGGCTGATGGCCGATACCGGTGAGTTGGTCTTGATGGTCTTGATCTGTTTGACGAAGGCCTGCGCCAGCACCTGGCTGCCGCCGACCAGACGCGAGGCGCGCAGGTCACGGTCGGAGATGCCGCGATAGACGCGGTTCTGCTGGGCGAAATACAGCAGCGACAGACGCGATGGTTCGTCGTAGTGGGTGCGGATGTCCTGGTTGATCAACTGGCGCGCAGTGGCTGGCAGGTTTTGCTTGTCGAGCCAGTTCGACACGTTGATCTGGTCCAGCGCGTGCAGGGTGCTGGTCGCCGCCGGGTTTTGCGGATCGTCGATAGAACGCGCCAGATCATCGAGGGTTTTCTGGTAGCGCTTCAAGGCATCGGCAGTGGCCGGTTGCTTGGTCGCCAGATCAGCGGCGGAGAAATACTCGCCGTCGATCAGATAACCCGGGGTGCGCACGAATTCCGGTGCCGGCGTGGTGCCCAGTTTGAAGGTCGAGACGTACTTGTTCAGCACCGGCTGCGTCTTGTCGTTGCCGATCCATTCGCTGGTGGCCATGCCCGAGCGACCGCCCATGCCTGGCTTGGCTTCCAGCAGCGTCACCTGCCAGCCTTTGTTTTGCAGCTCATAAGCAGCGGTCAGACCCGAAAGGCCGCCACCGATCACGATTGCGGTTTTATCCTTGGCCAGCGCCGTAACGCTGAACAGCCCCAACATCACCAGCGCACAGGCGCGCAGCCAACCGACAGACATTCAGCGAACTCCGGAAAACACATAGGAAAAAGCAGTTTTGCGGGTCAGACGACCCAAAGAACCGCGAAGAATACGTTAGCCATCAAAACGCCGCCAGCGACGTCTATCGGCTCATACAAAGTAGCTCAATCGACACAATGGGTTGTCCCCGCGCGATGCATTGCATAGGCTTGCGCGATTGTTCGCCCGCGCCTGACGCGAGCCGCCTCGAGGAGACTGAAAATGGGCCTGAATAACCAGTGGATGCAACGCGATCTCGCGGTGCTGTGGCATCCCTGCACCCAGATGAAAGACCACGAACAGCTGCCGCTGATCCCGATCAAGCGCGGCGAAGGCGTCTGGCTCGAAGACTTCGAAGGCAAGCGCTACCTCGACGCGGTCAGCTCCTGGTGGGTCAACGTGTTCGGCCACGCCAACCCGCGAATCAACCAGCGCATCAAGGATCAGGTCGATCAACTGGAGCACGTGATTCTCGCCGGTTTCAGCCATCAACCGGTGATCGAGCTGTCCGAGCGTCTGGTAAAGATGACGCCGCAAGGCCTGAACCGGGTGTTCTACGCCGATAACGGTTCGTCCTGCATCGAAGTCGCGCTGAAAATGAGCTTTCACTACTGGCTCAATCGCGGCCAGCCAAACAAGAAGCGCTTCGTTACCCTGACCAACAGCTACCACGGCGAGACCATGGCGGCGATGGCAGTCGGTGACGTGCCGCTGTTCACCGAAACCTATAAAGCCCTGCTGATGGACACCATCAAGGTGCCGAGCCCGGATTGCTACCTGCGCCCCGAAGGCATGAGCTGGGAAGAACACTCGCGCAATATGTTCGCGGCGATGGAACAGACACTGGCTGAGAATCACGACAGCGTTGCAGCCGTGATCGTCGAACCGTTGATCCAGGGCGCCGGCGGCATGCGCATGTATCACCCGGTGTATCTCAAGCTGCTGCGCGAAGCCTGCGACCGTTATGGCGTGCACCTGATCCACGACGAAATCGCCGTCGGCTTTGGCCGCACCGGCACCATGTTCGCCTGTGAACAGGCCGGTATCCGTCCGGACTTCCTCTGCCTGTCCAAGGCCCTGACCGGCGGCTATCTGCCGCTGGCGGCGTGCCTGACCACCGACGAGGTCTACAGCGCGTTCTACGACGACTATCCGACCCTGCGCGCCTTCCTCCACTCGCACAGCTACACCGGCAACCCGCTGGCCTGTGCGGCTGCGTTGGCGACGCTGGATATCTTCGAACAGGACAATGTGATCGAGAACAACAAGGCGCTCGCCCAACGCATGGCGTCGGCCACCGCGCACCTGGTCGATCACCCGAACGTGTCGGAAGTGCGCCAGACCGGCATGGTGCTGGCCATCGAGATGGTCAAGGATAAAGCCAGCAAAGAGGCCTACCCTTGGCAGGAACGTCGCGGCTTGAAGGTGTTCCAGCATGCGCTGGAGCGTGGCGCGTTGCTGCGTCCGCTGGGCAGCGTGGTGTATTTCCTGCCGCCGTACGTGATCACCCCGGAGCAGATCGACTTCCTCGCCGACGTCGCCAGCGAAGGCATCGACATCGCTACGCGTGAGAGCGTCAGCGTGGCGGTGCCGAAAGATTTCCATCCCGGATTCCGTGATCCGGGCTGATTGGATTGATGGTTTGACTAGAACCCTGTGGCGAGGGGATTCATCCCCGATGGGTGGCGAAGCCGCCCCAATCCCTGATCGCACTTTTCAACTGAAGAACTCGGTTGCTGATTTTGGGGGCGCTCCGCGCCCCATCGGGGATAAATCCCCTCGCCACATAAGCTCTGTACCACAGCGACTATGAGCCATTTTTTAGAGACCCGAAATGAGACTGTCCCGCTTCTTTATCGACGCCCCGCTGAGCACCGGCCAACACGAATTGCCGGAAGCCCAGGCGCATTACATCAGCCGCGTGCTGCGCATGGCCGAGGGCGATGCGGTGCAGATGTTCGACGGCTCCGGCCATGAGTTTCGCGGATCGCTGGTGGAAGTCGGCAAGAAACGCGTCGTCGTGCAGATCGACGAGCAACTTGCCGGTCAGATCGAATCGCCGCTGCAAATCCACCTCGGCCAAGGCCTGTCCCGTGGCGAGCGAATGGACTGGGCGATTCAGAAAGCCACCGAACTGGGCGTCACTGAAATCACGCCGATCTTCAGCGAGCGCTGCGAAGTGCGCCTGAAGGACGAACGCGCCGACAAACGCCGGCTCCACTGGCGCCAAGTGGCGATCAGCGCTTGTGAGCAATGCGGGCGCTCGCGGGTGCCGGTGATTCATCCGCCGGTGCTGTTGGCAGACTGGATCAAGCAGACTGAAGCTGATCTGAAGCTAGTACTGCATCCAGTGGCTGAGCCGATGGTGAGCCATGCAAAACCTTCGACGCTGGCGTTTCTGATTGGGCCGGAGGGTGGCTTGTCCGACGCCGAGGTCGAGCAGGCCAAAGGCAATGGGTTCCACGCGGCCCGCCTCGGGCCGCGAGTGTTGCGTACCGAGACTGCGCCGGTGGTTGCACTGGCGGTGGCCCAGCAACTTTGGGGTGATTTCTAGGGCGCCATAGCTGACAAGCCAGCTCCCACAAGACATCTTGGGTGTGCACAAATGTTGTGTTCACTGGATATCTACTGTGGGAGCGAGCCTGCTCGCGAAAGCGGTGTATCAGCCAACATCAGCATCGGCTGGACTGATGCCTTCGCCAGCAGGCTCGCTCCCACAGGGGATTGGGGATGATTCGGTCTACAAGACGTAAAACATAATCGCCACAAAGTGCAGCAAGCTCCCGGCAATCACAAACAGATGCCAGATCCCGTGCGCATGCCGCAATCGGTGATCCAGGGCAAAAAAGATAATCCCCACGGTGTACAAAACCCCGCCCGTGGCCAGCCAGGCGAAACCGGTGGTGCCCAGTGCCGCCAATAACGGCTTGACCGCCACCAGCACAATCCAGCCCATCACCGCGTAGATCACAATCGACAGAATCCGCGCCTCGGAGCGCGGTTTGATCTCTTGCAGAATACCGATCAGCGCCAGCCCCCAGACAATCCCGAACAACGTCCAGCCCCACGGCCCGCGCAGGGTCACCAGACAGAACGGCGTGTAACTCCCGGCGATCAGCAGGTAGATCGAAAAGTGATCGACCTTCTTCATGATCGCTTTCTTGCGCCCGCGCACGCTGTGGTACACGGTCGATGCGCTATAGAGCACCAGCAAGGTAAAGGCGTAAATCGCCACACTGACAATCTTCCAGGGACTGCCATCCAGACTGGCAATCACCAGCATCCACACCCCACCGATAAAAGCCGCCACCGCCCCGACCAGATGCGTCCAGGCGTTCAATCGTTCCCCGTGATACATGTATCGCTCACCTCAAATTCGTTACCGCAGCGCACAAGGCTCGGGCCTTGAGCGTAAAAGCGCAATGTTTCTGTTCAACCTCAGGATCAAAAGATCGCAGCCTTCGGCAGCTCCTACAGGAAGCTCGCATTCCAAAGGTAGGAGCTGCCGAAGGCTGCGATCTTTTGATCTTCAAGGCACAATCGACGCATTCCAAAAAGAGTCCGCGCCATGTTGATCGACGAAGAGTTGACCCTGAAAAAACTCGAGGTGTTCCTCGCCTTCATGCGCACCGGCAATCTGGCCCGCGCCGCTGCGGAGTTGCAGACCAGCAACGTCAGCGTGCACCGCGCGATTCATTCGCTGGAAAGCGCCCTGCGCTGCCCGCTGTTCAAACACGAAGGGCGCAACCTGACGCCGCTGGAAAGTGCCTATGTGCTGGAAGAACGCGCACAGAAGCTGATTCAGGACGTGGTCGAAAGCGTGCGCCTGACCCGCGAAGCCGCCGGGTTCTCCGCAGAACGCTTCAAGCTGGGCTCGCTGTACTCGCTGACGGTGAAGACCGTGCCGCAACTGATCATGGGCCTGAAGATCCGCCGCAGCGAACTCAACATCGACCTCATCCTCGGCTCGAACATCGACCTGCTCTACAAGCTGAAAAACATGGAAGTGGACGCGATCCTGGTGTCGCTGGACGACAGCATCAACGACCCGGACTGCGAGCAGATTGCGCTGTTCTCCGACGACATCTTCCTCGCCACGCCAGCAGATTCACGGTTCGCCCAGCGCAGTGAAGTCGATCTGGCAGAAGTTCGCGACGAAACCTTCATCACCCTGACCCAAGGCTTCGCCACCCATCAGGACGGTAACCGGGTGTTCAAGCAGGCTGGGTTCGAACCGAAGGTGGCGATGCAGGTGAATGACATCTTCACGCTGTTGAGCATGGTCAGTTCCGGCGTGGGTTATGCGTTGCTGCCAGGAAGGATTGCGGCGGTGTATGAGAATCGGGTGAAGCTGATTCCGTTGCAGGAGAAGTACCGGTTGCAGCAGCACATTGGCGTGGTGTTTCTGAAGGCCAAGGAGCGCGATCCGAATTTGCTGGCGTTGCTGGCGGAGTGTCGGATGTATGCCAATCGGCAGGCTTGAGACCGAGTCGTCTCCTTCGCGAGCAGGCTCGCTCCCACAGTTGGAATGCATTTCCCTGTGGGAGCGAGCCTGCTCGCGAAGGCGTCAGCCCAGACGACTCAAAACCCGAACCTAGCCAACAATCGCGCGAACAATAAAGAACAACAACGAAGGCCCAAGCAAGCATCCAAGCCCGGTGTGGAACGTCGCCGTCAGCGCCCCATAAGGCACCAACCGCCGATCCGTCGCCGCCAGCCCGGCAGTCACACCACTCACCGTCCCGGCCAACCCGCCAAACACCATCGCCGAACGCGGGTTATCCAGGCCCATCCAGCGCGCCGCGACCGGCGTGCCGACCATCACCAGAATCGCCTTGATCAACCCGGTGGCAATCGACAGCGCCATCACATCCGAACTCGCACCAATCGCCGCACCGGTCACAGGGCCAACGATGTAGGTCACCGCGCCAGCACCGATGGTGGTCATGCTCACCGCATCGCGATAACCAAACGCCCAGGCCATGCTCGCGCCGACAATGAACGGCAGGATCGTGCCCAGCAACAACGCAATCACCCCGATCATCCCGGCCTTTTTCGCCTCGGTCGCCTGCACTTCAAACGCGGTGGCAACAATCGCGAAATCACGCAGCATTGCCCCGCCCATCAGGCCGATGCCGGAGAACAGCGTCAGATCCGCCAAACCTTTCTGCCCGCCCGTCATGGTGCCGCCGACCCACGCCAGCACCAGACCGATGACGATGGCAATCGCCGAGCCGTGAATGCGTCCGAAGGTCAGGCGCTTGGAGAGAACCACCGACACCCACATGATCACGCCGACAAAAGCGAAGGCAGTGATCAGACCGTTATGTTCCAGACCTTTTTCGATGAGATCCCACATATCAGCGACCCCCTACCGGCGTGCCGACCGGGGAGATTTCCGCCGGTTCGTCGGGCAACGGTTCGCCCTTGTGGGTGCGGCTGATCAAGGCAATCGTGCAACCACAAATCACCACCGAACCGATCGCCGCCAGCACCGCCACCGGGCCGCCGTGCAGCGCGGTGACGACGTTCTGTTGCGCGGCCATCGCCACCACCACCGGAATGTACATGGCGCCCCAGAAGCCGACGCCCATCTCGCACTCCTTGGTCATGCCGCCGCGTTTCTGCATCCACAACCGCGCGCAGATCAACAGGATCATCGCGATGCCGACCCCGCCGACGTTGGATTTGACGCCCAGCAACACGCCGAGCATGTCGCCCATGATCACCCCTGCCAGCGTACAGATCGCCAGCAGCGCCACACCGTAAATAATCATTGTTGTAGTCCTCAAAGTGCATCGTCGAATGTTGTTTTTGTTGTTCGAAGCTTGAGTCGGCGTTTTAGGTTCGGCGGCTTCCCTCCTCACGCAACAGCGCCTGCAGGGTGTCGAGGCGAGCACTGTCGAAGGCAGTGACGGTGCCTTGCTCGAACACCCGGCGCGCCAGCCCGGTCAGCACCGCACCGGGCGGCAGTTCGATCTGTAGCCGCACGCCGCGCTCGTAGGCGCTTTGCACGGTGCCGCGCCAATCCACGACGCGGCACATGTTGAACGCGAGGTCATCGCGCAGGGCATCGACCTTGATTACCGGGCGCGCGCGGCTGCCGCTCAGGTAGGCGATTTTCGGGGCTTGCAGTTGTACTTTGGCGAAGGCTTCGGCGAGGGTTTGCGCCGGTTTTTCCAGCAGCGGACAGTGCGACGGCACGCTGACCGCCAGACGTTTCGCCAGACCCGCGCCACGGCTGCGCGCGAGTTCGGCCACCGCTTGCATCGCCTTGTCGCTGCCGGCAATCACCACCTGGTTATCGGCGTTGATATTGGCCAGATAAACCGGCGTTACGGCGCTGTGAACTTGCGCCAGCAAGGTTTCGACTGTGGACAGTTGCAGACCGATGATCGCGGTCATGCCAAAGCGCTGTGGATAAGCCTGTTGCATCAACTCACCGCGCAGGCTGACCAGATGCAGCGCATCACTGAAGCTCAAGGCCCCGGCCACCACCGCTGCGGGGTAAGCACCGATGGACAGGCCGGCGACATAGTCCGCGTTCAAACTGTCCTGCAACAACTGTCGCGAAGCCGCGACACCGGCGATCAGCAGGCAGAGCTGCACCGCCCTTGTACTGCGCAGCGCGTCGGCAGAATCAAGCAGCAAGACATCTTCACCCAGCACATCACTGGCCTCGGTCAACGTTTCCCGAGGCAAACGCTGGAGCATGCCCGGTTGCTGCGCGCCCTGACCGGGGAACACCAACAGACTGCTCATGCTGCCTGCTCCTGCGGGTTCCATGGATCAGCAACCAGACACGCCTGATGCGCGTTTTTCAGCAGCACCCGCGCCGAAGTGCTGGCCCATTCACGCAGGGCTACGGCGCCGAACGGCGTCTGCAATTGCATGTCGACCCGGCACACTGCCTGATCGAAAAGCGCCACCAGTTTGCGCGCCTGATTGCGGGTCATCAGTTGCGGTGTACGCAGGATCAGATCGAGATCGCTGCCCTCATGCATCGCCGCAAAACCACTGGCCAGTTCAAATCCGGCACTGCCGCTGACACCCCAGACCCAACCGCAATCATCGAGCATCGGCCGCAGTTGCTTGAGCGCACGCAGGGCCGGCAGATCACGCTCGCTGTCGACCCGACAAAGCGCCTCGGGGCTGACACGACAGCCAATCGAATCAAGCGCCATGAACGCCGCCAAGCGTTGCTCGCGCAACACACCGCGCACGCCCACGGCGACAAAACCCTCAGCACTTAACGCACGGCGCACCACCACCGGTTGCCCGGCGCTGAGCGACTCGACTGCCCACTGCGGCGCATCCGCCGGTAGCTGCGCCGGGGTCATGCCCCAGAGCAGGTCGTGGGCCAGAGGCGTATTCACCACTGCGCCCTCAACAGTTCACGAACGCGACTGGACGCTTCACGATTTTTCGCACCGAGACGATTGCTCAAATCATTGCCAGTGACATCGCTGATGGCTTGTTTCAAGCAATCGGTCACTCGTGTCAGATCCTCGGCTGTCGGCTGTTCGATCTGCTGCACCGACAGGGTTTCCCAAAGCAGCCCGAGGCTGGCGTAACTGCCGATGTCATAGGCCATCGGCGGCACGCTGGCGGCCAGTGCTTCGAGTTCTTCGACGCTGCGCAAAGTCACCCGCGCCGCCGATGCTTTGCCCATCGCATGCACCATCACGCCGGGATCACGCAGGGCGATCAAGCGGTTGGCCTGATAGCCGTGGGCGAGAAACGCACCGGACATGGCTTTGCCCACCAGCAGCGCAATCACCGGATGCCCGGCCAGGCGTGCGCGGGCATAACTGTCCGCCGCACCGGCCAGCGCCTGATGAATGCCTAGGGCTTCTTCGCGACGGCCGTAGGCCTGGCTCGGTACATCGACGATGGCAATCAGTGGACGCTTTTGTGGTTTGTCGCGGTCAGCGTTGATCGCATCGTCGACGGCTTTGGCCAGGCCCCAGCCTTCCAGCAACCCGACTTCGCCGTTACGGGCACGGGGGAAACGGTTGTCAGGGTCAGCGACCACGGCGATAAAACGCCCGAGTTCAGCATCGGCAACCTTCAACGAGGGCGGCAAACCTTCTACAGCTTTCGCGCCCGCGCTCAACGCGTTGAACCAGTTCAAACCGCGCAATGAACAACCACTCATGAGCGCTCTCCTTGATACAGATCGCGAACCACCGAAGGCTCGATTTGCTTGTCAGTGTCCAGGCTGGCCAGCCGTTGCAGGAACCACTCGGCCCGCTGACTGCGCGGTTGGGCTGGCAAGCCTTGTTGCAGCAACTCGCCGACCTGCTGACGAATCTGCGCCACATCATCGGCGGCAAACCGATCCACCAAGCCACTGGCAAAACGCTGCTCGCCACCGGTCAGGCTCCAGATAAACGGCCGGTCGCGGGAGTCGTATTCCTCGATCCCGGCTTCCTGCTCGATCACCTGCGGGCCATTCAGGCCCAGGCGTGCTTCCTGGGTCACCAGCAAATAGCTGCACAGCGCTGCGGCAATCGACATGCCGCCAAAACAGCCGACGCTGCCCGCGACCACACCCACCACCGGTTGGTATTGCTGCAAATCGACAATCGCCGCATGAATATCGGCAATCGCCGCCAAGCCGAGATTGGCTTCCTGCAGCCGCACACCGCCGGTTTCCAGCAGCAACACGGCGCGGGTCGGAATGCCGTTGCGGTTGTCCTCGGCGGCCAGTTCCAGTGCACCGGCAATCTTCGCCCCGCCGACTTCGCCAAGGCTGCCGCCCTGAAACGCGCCTTCGATGGCCGCGATCACCACCGGCAAACCGTCGAGGCTGCCCTTGGCGATCACCACGCCGTCATCGGATTGCGGCACCACGCCCTGGCGTTCAAGCCACGGCGACATGACGCGTTGAAACGGGTCGAGCAATTCGCGGAAGGTGCCGGCATCAAGCAAGGCTTTCGCCCGTTGCCGCGCGCCGAGTTCGACGAAGCTGTGTTTATGGAGAAGCGCTGCGCTGTCAGTCATGGCCGATCTCCTCGAAACCTTGTTCCAGGCGCAAACGCACCACACCCGGCGTCGCGCCGAAATCGTGGATATCGATGGCCATGGCTGGCGGCGTGGTGCCGTCGAACATCCGCGCAAACAGATGCTGCCAGCGCAGCTGTGCGCCGTTGACCGAGGTTTGCACGTTGATCGTCAACTTGCCGGCCAGCCCCGGTTCGATCAGCACTTCCAGATCACCCGAGCCGACACAACCGACCAGCGCCCGACCGCGAGGCGGCTGCCCGGCGGGGAATTCAAACGATAGGGTTTCCATCAAAACGCTCCCTGAAAGGTGCCGTCGCACTCGATTCGGTCGAGCAGCAGCGTGGCGGCGAGCAAGTCGGCGGCGCCACCGGGCGAGGCATTCAATGCGATGAGTTGTTGATCGAGTTCATGCAGGCGCCGGCGACCGCTGAGGCTGGCGCTGCCGCCAGCGTCGAGCACCGCTTGCGCGCCGTGTTGCATGGCTAGCAGGCCTTGTTCGCCGGCGCGGTAGAGCACGCAGGTGTCGGCCAGGTCAGTCATGATCGCGAGCAAGGCGTCGAGCCGGGCATTCTGTTCGCCGTGGCCGTTTGCGCGGCTGCGCTTAAGTTGCGGCAAACCACGTTGCAGCACGGACGGGAAGCCGAGTTGCGCTTCCTCTCGGGCGCCGCGAGCGCCGTAACGCAGGGCGACTTGTGCACCGTGGCTGAGCGGACGAGGTGCAAAACGATCATCGAGCAGCGCCAGACGTGCAGCGCGCAGGGTGACGGCGTTGGCGCCCGTGGATTTCGCTTCGAGCGCGGCGGCGGTCACCAACAGGCCCAAGGCCCAGATTGCACCGCGATGAGTGTTCACGCCGTTGGTGGTCGCGAGCATCGCTTGCTCGCCTTCACGGCCGATGCGGCCAATGCTTTCACGCAGCGTTTGATTGATCTCGCCGACTTCAATGGCAGCTTCGGCCATCTCCTTGAACGCCGGCCACAACGACAGCGCCGAGGCGTGCATCAGGCCCAAGTGCAGATCGGTGTGCGCGCCGTTGCCACGACGGTCGACCAGCGCCGGTTTCGGCGACAGATCCGCTTCGTCGATCAACGCATCCACCGCCATGTCCGCCAATCGCTCGGCCAGGGAAATCGGTTTCGCTTGCAGGTTAAGTGCGTGCATTACCAGCTCCTGAATTTGGCGGGCGGGTTGTAGAGGCCGCCGGACCACTCGACCAGATCGGCCACGCTTTTCGCCGCCAGCAGTTCGCGGGTAGCGTCAGTGCGGCGGATGCCGAGGTCTTCGGGCAAGGCGATCAAGCCTTCGCGGCGCATGCGTTCGGTGTCTTTCGGGTTGTGGCGCAGGCCAATGGCGGTGACGCCGGCAACAGCGGCGATCATCGCCTGGCGCTCTTCCAGCGAACGCGCCTTGTACAGATAGGCGATGCCTTCTTCGGTGAGCAGGTGGGTGACGTCGTCGCCGTAGATCATGATCGGCGCCAGCGGCATGCCGCTTTTCTTCGCCACTTCCACCGCGTCGAGGGTTTCGACGAAGGTCGGTTTGCCGCCCTCCTGGAAGGTCTCGACCATTTGCACCACGAGTTTCTTGCCGCGTTCGAGCATCGGTTGCGGCGAGTCGTCGTGGCGCATATCGAGCCATGCCGGCGTGCCGTGACGGCGGCCACGCGGGTCATGGCCCATGTTCGGCGCGCCGCCGAAACCGGCGAGACGGCCACGGGTGACGGTCGAGGAATGGCCATCGCCATCAACCTGCAACGTCGCGCCGATAAACAGATCCACCGCGTATTGCCCGGCCAGTTGGCAGAACATCCGGTTGGAACGTAGCGAGCCGTCGCGGCCGGTGAAGAACACGTCCGGGCGCGCGGCGATGTAGTTTTCCATGCCCAGTTCGGTGCCGAAACAATGCACGCTTTCGACCCAGCCGCTCTCAATCGCCGGGATCAACGTCGGGTGCGGGTTGAGCGTCCAGTTGCGGCAGATCTTGCCTTTGAGGCCGAGGGATTCGCCGTAGGTCGGCAGGATCAGTTCGATGGCCGCGGTGTTGAAACCGATGCCGTGGTTGAGCGACTGCACGTTGTGTTTTTCGTAGATCCCGCGGATCGCCATCATCGCCATCAATACGTGCACAGGCTTGATGTGCCGTGGGTCGCGGGTGAACAGCGGTTCGATGTAGAAGGGCTTGTCGGCCACCACGACGAAATCGACCCACGATGCCGGAATATCCACACGGGGCAATTCGCTGACGTCGTCGACCAACTGGTTGACCTGGACGATGACGATGCCGTCGCTGAACGCGGCCGGTTCGATCAGCGCCGGGGTGTCTTCGGTGCTCGGGCCGGTGTAGATGTTGCCGGCGCGGTCGGCCATGAAACCGGCCGAGAGCACGACGTTGGGGATCAGGTCCACCACCAGCCGGGCGTAGAGTTCGATGTAGGTGTGGATCGCGCCGATTTCCAGCAGGCCGTCTTCAAGCAACTGGCTGATGCGCAGGCTCTGGGTGCCGGCGAAGGAGAAATCGAGTTTGCGGGCAATGCCGCGTTCGAACAGGTCGAGGTGCTCGGAGCGGCCGACGCTGGGCATGATCATGTGCAGGTCGTGGAGCTTCTCGGGATCAGCCTTGGCCAGCGAGCGAGAAAGAAAATCCGCCTGCTTCTGGTTGTTGCCCTCCAGCACCACTCGGTCGCCGGGATGAATCAGCGCTTCGAGCGCGGCGACGATCTTGTCGGTGGGCAACACCACACCGTCGGCCAGCCCGCGCACCTTGTCGAGGCGACGCTGCTTCTCGTCACGCCGCCGCGTCCAGCGCGAGTCGGGGGAAATTGTTGTTGTCATGCTCACTCCACGGGGTTCGCTGTCGTGGAGCTAAGTTAGGCGTGTGGGGTGGAGGCATCAATCAAGCGCGGTGGTGATTCATTACGCTCAGCGTAATGGTTCAGGCTCGCTCCCACAGGGGATCTGTGTCGTACACCTGATCTGTGTTCACTGGTGATCCAATGTGGGAGCGAGCCTGCTCGCGAAGAGGCCAGTCAGACCACTAAAAACTCTGGATCAGTGGACCAGGCCCGCCTCCACCAACAACTGCTCAAGTGCCAACAAATCCGGCACTTTCGCCACTTGCTCCCCCACCTGCACCGCCGCCTGTTCCAGCGCACACAACGGCACATCGACATAGCTCAATTGGCTATCGAGCTTGTAAGACCGAGGAATCCCCTGCACCAGCAACGCAATGAATTTCAGCTGCGTCAAGCCACCCAGCGCATTGAGAATCACAATCCGCGCTCGCTCGCCAATCACCACTTTCTGCCCACACGCCGACTCGAAACTCAGCAACGGAATCTGCCGCTCGCGCCACATGACGCGCCCCAGATACCACGGCGGTGTATCCAGATCGAAGGCGCTGGCCTGATAGTCGATCAGCTCGGCCACCGCGACGTTGGGCAAGATCAGGTTACGATCCGCCAGCGGCAGCAGCAGCCCGGTGAGTTGGCTGGTACGCGCGTTGTGGCGGCGCTCATGCATGTTTCTTGCTCCAGTGGGCAATGCTTTCGAGCAGCACCGATTCCTGATACGGCTTGCCGAGGTAGTCGTTGACGCCGATGGCCATGGCGCGGTCGCGGTGTTTTTGCCCGGTGCGCGAGGTGATCATGATGATCGGCAGGTGTTGCAGGCGCTCGTCGTTGCGCACCTGGGTGGCGACTTCGAAGCCGTCCATGCGCGGCATTTCGATGTCGAGCAGCATCAGGTCGGGCATGTGTTCTTCCAGCAGGAGCATGGCGTCGACACCGTCCTTGGCGGTCAGCACGTTCATGCCGTGGCGTTCGAGTAAACGACTGGTGACCTTGCGCACGGTGACCGAGTCGTCGACCACCATGACCAGCAGCGGTTTCTGCGGTTCGCTGTCGATATCCGGTTGAATCGGATACTGCGCAACCGGTGCCTGCATCGCGCGGATCGGCGCCAGCAGATCAAGAATCAGCACCACCCGGCCATCGCCCAGAATCGTCGCGCCGGACACGCCCTGCACCGCCGCGAATTGCGCGCCGAGGCTTTTGACCACGATCTCGCGCGTCCCGGCCATGGTGTCGACCTGCACCGCGATGCGCCGGTCGTTGTACTGCACCAACAGCACCGGCAACGGCAGGCTCTGGCCGAGCAGTTTCGGGCGTGGCGCGGTTTTCAGCAGCTCGCCCAAGTAGCACAGCTCATAGCTTTGGCCGCCGTATTGATAGCTAGGCGGATCGAGTCGGAAATGCCCATCCAGATCATTCGGCAACACGCGGACGATGCCGTCGATGGTGTTCAGCGGAATCGCGTATTGATCCTCACCACACTGCACCATCAACGCACGGTTGACCGACACGGTGAACGGCAGGCGAATGCGAAAATGCACGCCCTGCCCCGGCACCGAGTCGATGCTCATGCTGCCGCCCAACTGGCGGACTTCTTCATGCACCACGTCCATGCCGACGCCACGCCCGGAGATCTGGGTGATTTTTTCGGCGGTGGAAAACCCCGGCTGGAGGATGAACTGCAACACATCGCGGTCGCTGATTTCGGCGTCCGGCGCCAGCAAGCCACGTTTGATCGCCTTGCTCCGCACCGCTTCCAGCGGCACACCGGCGCCGTCGTCGCGGATGTCGAAAACGATGTCGCCGCCCTCGCGGGACAGCTCGAGGCTGATCTGCCCTTGCGCCGGTTTCCCCGCCGCCAGCCGCACCTCGGTGGACTCCAGACCATGGTCGACGGCGTTGCGCAGCATGTGCTCCAACGGTGCGGCCATGCGCTCAAGCACGTTGCGATCCATCTCGCCTTCGGCGTTGCCGACGACGAAAGCGACGTCTTTGTTCAGCTCTTCGGCAACCTGGCGGACGATGCGTTTGAGGCGCGGCAACATGCGTTCGAACGGCACCATGCGCGAGCGCATCAGGCCTTCCTGCAATTCGGTGTTGATCCGCCCTTGTTGTTGCAGCAGGTTCTCGGCGTCGTGGTTGCGGCGGTCGAGGGTTTCCTTCAGGTCGAGCAAGTCGGAGGCGGATTCGAACAGCGCCCGCGACAGTTGCTGCAACTGCGAATGGCGATCCATTTCCAGCGGATCGAATTCTTCGTAACCGAGGCGTTCGCCGTCGACTTGCTGACGGCTGAGGATGCGCCCCTGGGTTTCCGTATCGAGGCGGCGCAACTGATCACGCATGCGCTCGATGGTGGTTTCCATCTCGTTGAGCGCGACTTGCGCGTCGTTGACTTGCTGTTCAATGCGTCCACGGAAAATCGAGGTTTCCCCGGCCAGATTGACCAATTCGTCGAGCAGTTCGGCGGAGACCTTGACCATGTCCGCGCCGGCGTCGGCGGCCGGTGCTGCGGTCTCGGTTTTAACCGGCAGCGGCAGCAACGGCGGCGCTTCAGGCGTCACGGGATGACTGAAGTTCTGGATCGCATTGATCAACCGATCCGCCGGCGGACACGGTTGCCCGGCGCGCACGCCATCGAGCATTTGCGCCAGTCGGTCATGGCCGCGCTGCACCAGTGCGAACAATTCGCCAGACGCTTGCAGCGAGCCGGCGGAGAGGCTTTCGTAAAGGTATTCCAGCTCATGGGCGAGGTCGCCGATCGGGCCGATCTCGACCATCCGCGCGCCGCCCTTGAGGGTGTGCAGGTCGCGCAGCAGGGTTTCGACTTCCTGACGGTTGCCCGGCTCAGCCTGCCAGCGCAGCAGCGCGGCGCCGGAGTTCTCGATGATGTCGAAACCTTCTTCGAGGAAGATCTCCAGCAACTCGGGATCGTGCCCGGTACCTTCGTGATCGACGGCAGGTTGCGTCGTTTCGGCAGGGGTCGGCGAGCCTTGGCGTACCTGGCGAAGCGCTTCGATCAGATCCTCTGCCGGCTCCAGCGGCTGATGGTTTTGCAGTTGCTCAAGCAGCCGGGTGAAACGCTCATGGCTCTTGTGCAACAAGCGACCAAGGGCTTCGCTGTGGCTGTAGCGACGATCGACCAGACCTTCGTAAAGGCTTTCCAGCTCCTGGGCCAGATCGCCGACGGCGTCGACTTCGGCCATGCGCGCACCACCCTTGAGGGTGTGCAAATCACGCTGCAACGAGGACAGCGGCGCGGCATTGTCCGGGTCGCTCAGCCAGCGCTGCAAGGCTTGCTCGGCGCTGTCGAGAATGTCCACTGCCTCTTCGAGGAAGATCTCGACGATTTCATCGTCCGGCTCCTGGGCAGCGCTGGTTTGCGAAAGCTCGGCGGTGGCCGCGCCCAGCTCGCGGATGCTCAAGGTGCGGCTGCCGTCGCTGCGAATCAGGCCCATGGACGAGGGGTCGAGGCTTTCGTCGAGCAGATCATGCAAGGCGCGAATGCGCTCCGGCTGCGGCGTGACTTCCTGGCCGGCGGCCAGTTCGTCGAGCATGTTGATCAGCGCTTCGTGGGCGTTCTGCGCTTCGTGGAAAAACCGGTCGCTGACCGCCAGGCTGCTTTCTTCCACGGCGCCATAGAGATCGAGCAAGGCTTCGCACAGAACATCCACCGGCAGCAGATCCGCCAAGTGCGCGCCTTCACCGAGGGTGGTCAGCTCATCCAGCAACGCGCTGAGTTCCTGGCGTTCGCCGGGGTGTTGCTGCCAGCGCTGCAAAAGGTTTTCGGCGTCGAACAGGATGTCCATGCCTTGGGCAAGGAAGTTGTTGATCAGTTGCGGATCGTGCTTGATCCGCAGGCCAGTGTTCGGCGCATTGAGGATCGCTTCCAGACGCTCGCCGAGCAGTGCATCGGTGCGTTTGATCAGCGACTGCGCGCCGACAATCGGCGCCAGCGGATCATGCTTGAGCTGGCGCAAGCCGACACGGAACAGCCCTTCGGCTTCGAGCAGCAACTCGACTTCATCGAGATCGAGCGGCAACTGATGGGCCTTGAACTCTCGGGCCAATTGATCAAGCGATGCCGCCAGTTCGGCAATCGGCAACACACCGGCCATCGACGCGCTGCCCTTGAGGGTGTGCAAAGCGCGCTGCAACTCGTCGCTGGCCGGCAGCGGAACATGCTCGGCCGCTTGATCGAGGAAGCGGTTGAGGCTGGCGAGGTGGGTTTCGGCTTCGTTGCGGAAGATCTCCAGCAACAGCGGATCGAGCGCCGCAACGTCATCGACGTCTTCGGCAGCCAGCGGTTCTTCACCCTTGGCCAAGGCATGGGCGCGCGCCGCCAATTGATCGACATCGCTGCGCTGACGCTGGCTGTTGGTGGCGAATTCGCTGACCAGTTCCGGCAGCAGCAACACCGTGTCGGTGAGTAATTGCGGCACCACGGCGCCGGGTTCGACGCTGTGTTCCAGCACGCGATTGAGCAGGTTTTCCACCGCCCAGGCCAGTTCACCGAGGATCAGCGCACGCACCATGCGTCCGCTGCCTTTCAAGGTGTGGAAGGCGCGGCGCAGCTCTGTCAGCGCGGCGCGATCCTGCGGATTGGCTGTCCAGCGCGGCAGGTATTCGTGGAGAACCTCAAGTACCTCATCGGTCTCTTCGAGGAACACTTCGCGCAGTTCGTCGTCCACCGGTTCTTCATCGGCCGGTGGCGGCATCAGGCTGCCGGGTGTGACCACGGCGGGCGGATTGATCGCCGGCACCGGGCTGGCCAACACATCGGCCAGCGACTGCACGATGTCCGGGTCGTCCAGCGCCTGCAGGTCCTGCATCACCAGTGCTTCGCTTGGGCTGAGCACGTCATCGAGCACTGGCACACGCTGTTCGCCGGGCTGCTCATTGGCCTCTTCGTTTGCAAAATAACCGAGACTGGCGAGGCTCTTCTGCGCGACATCCAGCAATTGTTCGCTCGGCGCCAGCGGGTCATCGCTCAAGCGTTCAAGGTAATACTCGAGGCTGGTGATGACGTCGGCGAGGTTGTCCAGTTGCTGCCAGCCTGGTTCGTGCGGATCGAGCAGCAGATGTTCGCGGATGAAACCGTTGCAGGCCTCGACCAGATTCGCCGCACGACTCAGCGGAATCATCGCCAGCGCCCCGCGCACCTGGGTTAGCAGTTCCGGCAGCGGTTGCAGTTGCTGGCGATCCCAATCGGCGTCGATGTAGTCGACGATCATGTCCTTGGCCTGTTGCAGGCAGATGCGCGCTTCCTTGATCACGATCTGATGAATCTGCGTCAGGTCGGTGGTGGGCAGGCGCGAGTCTTCGGGGCTTTCCGGCTCGACGGTGCCGACCATCCCGGCGAGTGTCGCTTCGACGTAGAGCAAGGCGCCGGCAACGTCCATCAGGATCGCGTCGTTGGGTTCACGCTGGCCTTGGACGAGGCTGAGCACCACCGCCAGTTGATCGATGATGACCTTGCGCGGCTGGCCGAAACCGAGCACCGCGAGGGTGTCGGCGATCTGCCGCAACGGCGCCAGCAGGCTTTCCAGGTCCGACGTATGTTGGCGGTCGCTGCGCACGAACAGGTCGAGGCGTTCCTTGACCCGCACCAGTTCTTCGCACAATGCCGCCAGCACCGAGCGCATCGCATCGCGGTCGGGGCCGGCCAGGCGCGCGCGTTCTTCATCGACCATCGCGCTGTCGGGTAAGGCGTCGTCCAGGGAGTAGCGATCTTTCATGGTCAGCATCTGCCTGGTGGGATGTTCGGCTTTGGCAATATAGAACAACAGGCTTTTGAGCAGCTCTGGCGGGGGCGGCTGGTTGAGGCCCGCCATGCCTTGTTCGAGCAAGCGTTTGAGCTCCTTGTCGGCGTCCTTGAACAGGCTGCGCAGTGCCGGGCTGTTGGCGATCACGCTTTCGCGCATACCTTCGACCAAGGCGGATGCGACCTGCCACAACGGACTTAACGGGGCGTCGCCGCTCAGCGCTTCGAGACGGGTGAAGACTTTCACCAGATAACCCAGGTGCGTCTGGTCATCCTGCTCACGCAGCAAACCGACCAGCGCCATTTGCAGCATCTGGCGTAACTTGCGCAGCACATTCGGCAGCTCTGCCGGTTCCAGCAGCGCCAGCGCCTCTTCGCCAAGCGGCGGCAGCTCGGGCAGTTGCGGGCTGAACAGACTGGTTTCCGACAGCAGGCTTTCGCCGCGAGCGCTGCGCAAATCATTGAGCAGCGGCAGCACGACCAGAGGAAGATCACGGCGGGCGCTCTGTACGCGGTCGAGGTAGATCGGTAATTGCCCCAAGGCTTGCAACAGCAAGTGCAGGGCTTCGTCGCGATGGCTGACGCGACCCTGCTGCAAGGCTTCGACCAGATGCTCCATTTCTTCGGCGAGCAGCGCGGCGCCGTAGAACTCGACCATCTGCAAGCTGCCGTGAACCTGATGGATGTACGCCAGGCACTCGTCCAGCCCGCCGGATGCGTGCGGATCATCGAGCACGGCTTCAATCGCCTGATGCGCCAGTTTCAGCGTTTCGGCAATTTCGCCTTTGACCCACTCGAGGGCCACGTAGTCGTGGCGATCACCCATAACCGCTCCAATCACACTTTATCCGTCGCCGACGCGGATGCCGCCGGCAAGGTGAAACCTGACACCGAACGACGCAACTGACTGGCCATTTTCGTCAGGTTGCCGATGCTCTCGGCGGTGGCCGTGGAGCCCGACGACGTTTGCGTGGTGATCTGCTGGATCACGTTCATCGTCAGCGAGATCTGCCCGGCCGACGTCGTCTGCTGCTGCGCCGCGTTGGAGATGCTCTGAATCAGCGCCGCAAGGGTCTTCGACACGCCTTCGATTTCTTCCAGGGCCACCCCGGCATCCTGCGCCAGCCGCGCGCCGCGCACCACTTCGGTGGTGGTCTGTTCCATGGAGATGACCGCTTCGTTGGTGTCGGTCTGGATCGCCCGCACCAGCGTTTCGATCTGCCGAGTGGCAGCGGACGAGCGCTCGGCCAGCCGTTGTACTTCGTCGGCGACCACGGCAAAACCACGCCCGGCATCGCCGGCCATCGACGCCTGAATCGCGGCGTTGAGGGCGAGGATGTTGGTCTGGTCGGCAATGTCGTCGATCAGGCTGACGATATCGCCGATTTCCTGCGACGACTCGCCTAGACGCTTGATGCGTTTGGCGGTGTCCTGAATCTGTTCGCGAATGTTGTCCATGCCGTGGATGGTGTTGTGCACCACCTCGTTGCCTTTGTTGGCGATTTCCACGGAACGCTCCGCTACCGCCGAGGACTCGGCGGCGTTGGCCGAGACTTGATCGATGGACTGGGCCATATCGTTGATCGCGGTCGAGGCTTCGGAAATCTGCTGGGCCTGATGCTCCGAGGCCTGGGCCAGGTGCATGGCGGTGGCCTGGGTTTCCTGCACTGCCGCCGCGACCTGGCCGGCGGTGAGGTTGATGGTCGCCACCAGATCGCGCAGTTGATCGACGGAATAGTTGATCGAGTCGGCGATGGTGCCAGTGAAGTCTTCGGTCACCGAGGCGGTCACGGTGAGGTCGCCGTCGGCCAGATCCTCGATTTCATCGAGCAGACGCATGATCGCGTTCTGATTGCGTTCGTTCTTCTCGGCGGTCTCGCGCAACTGGCGATTGGTTTCGCGGACCATGACCAGACCGATCAGGATGATCGACGCCAGCGCCAGCAAGCCGAGCACGTAGCCACCGATGGTGTCGGTGTTGCGCCCACCCGCGAGGTTTTCGAAACGGTTGGCCAGGTGCGAGGCTTCGTCGAGCAGGGTTTGCGAGAGGTTGAAGATGTTGCTGGCCGACTCGCGAACCTTGAACAGCTCCGGCGAGGTTTCGAGGATTTCATCGACAGAGCCGGAAACGAACTGGAACAGCTCGGAAATCTCACTCAGGCGCGCGCGGGCATCACGGTCTTCGACCTGACTGATCTTCAGCGCCGGGTTGCCCTGAAGCATGCCGTTGAGGACTTGGCCGAAGCGAGTGGCATCGCGGCCAAACGCATCGGCAGCCTGCTGCGAGTTTTCATCGCCGGCCAGCACGGTGTTCACCGCACCGAGAATGCGTTCGGCCAGCAACGATTGGCGCTGGGCCATCGCCACTTGTGCCGCCGGAGCGCCGCGCTGGAGCAGGATCTCGACGACTTTTTCGTATTCGATCTGCAACTGCGGCACGGTTTCGGCCAGGGTCGCGGCGACCTGATGCAGCGACAGCACGGTCTGTTCGCTGGAGAGAATGGCGTCGGTGTTTTTCAGCAGGCGTTCCCAGTCGAGCTGCACGGCGCGCATTTCCGGGCGCACGGTCGACGGCGCCGGGGGCAGACCGGTGGCCGGGTCGCCCTTCTTCAGGTAACTCCAGCGCTGGGCGAAATCGTTGCGCGCATCGCTGAGCAACTTGAACGCGGCAGCCTTGCCGGCGGCGGCTTCAGTGGCGTTCTTGGCAATGCGTTGCGACAGCACGCGCAGCTCACCGGCGTGACCGATGTACTGCTTGTCGTAGTTCGCCTGGGTGTTGAGGTAAGCGAAGTTGGCGAACAGCAGCATGATGAACACGATCAGTGCGATGAACAGCACGATGATCTGCGAGCGACTGCGCGATCCTTCCGCCGGCTTGCCTGTTTTTGCTTTTGTCATCGGTCCTCGCCTATGAAACCTGCAACGGCCCACTGTGGGAACGAGCTCTGTGGCGAGGGGATTTATCCCCGATGGTTGGCGAAGCCGACCCAAAACCTGCACCTGCGATGTCCCAGATTCAATTCAGGTTTTGGGGCCGCTGCGCGACCCATCGGGGATAAATCCCCTCACCACAAATCCCGCTCCCACAGGTTTGGGTGGTGTTTCGACTAAATTGCGACGCTCATGAACACCGGGGATTTGGCCAGCGCAAACAGGCTGAACACCCGCCAGTTCTGCTCACGCCGGAAGTACCCTTTGACGAATTCGGCCTTGGAACCCTGGCGCTTGCTGATCGACAGCGGTTCAAAGCTGTCTTGCTCGAAATGCTGCAGGCCGAAGACCTCATCGACCATCAGCCCGGCAAACACGTCGCCATGCTCCACCACCAATACCCGCCGCTGCTTACGAAGCGGTGAAAGCTCATGCCCGAAGAAACCGCACAGGTCCATGATCGGCAGCAACCGCCCACGCAGGTTAGCCACCCCTTTGACCCAAGGTTTTACCCCAGGCAACTGAGTGCAGCGCGGTTCGTGCAGCACTTCGCTGACTTCGCCCATCGGCGCGACATACCAGTGTTCGCCGAGGCGAAAACCGATACCGCTCCAGCGATCCTGACGCGCCGGTTGCGATGGCAGGTCGGCCGCGAGCAAGCGGCAGCGCTGGTCAATCTGCCAGAGCAGTTCGAACGCGGTCAGCGATTCGCTCATGGCCGCGCGATCAACCGGCCAGCACGTTGTTCAGGGTCTTGATCAGAGTCTCTTCATCGACCGGTTTGGTCAGGTAGTCCTTGGCGCCTTGGCGGGTGCCCCAGACCTTGTCGGTTTCCTGATCCTTGGTGGTGATGATGATCACCGGGATATGCCCGGTGTCCGGGTCCTTGGTCAACTGACGGGTCGCCTGAAAGCCGTTGAGGCCGGGCATGACAATGTCCATCAGCACCGCGTCGGGTTTTTCCTGACGGGCCAGGGCAACGCCGTCGGCGCCATTTTCGGCTTTGAGCACTTCATGGCCGTGCTTTTCCAGCATGCCGGTCAGTTTGTACATTTCAGTCGGCGAATCATCGACGATCAGGATACGTGCCATGGTTTTCCCCATTTTTCTTGTCGACATCCGGCCCGCTGGCCGAGCGTCACTGTACGTGTCTTACTGCGGCAAAGCGGCGGCAAAGCCCGGAACATGGGCCTGGATCGCGCTGAGCAGTTCTTCCTTGCTGAAAGGCTTGGTCAAAAATTGATCGGAGCCGACAATCCGCCCCTTGGCCTTGTCGAACAGCCCGTCACGGGACGACAGCATGATCACCGGCGTGGCCTTGAACGCACTGTTGTTCTTGATTAAAGCGCAGGTCTGATAACCATCCAGACGCGGCATCATGATGTCGACAAAGATGATGCCGGGATGGTTGTCGGCGATCTTCGCCAAAGCGTCGAAACCGTCGATCGCCGTAATGACTTCGCACCCCACATTTTTCAACAAGGTTTCAGCGGTGCGGCGAATCGTTTTCGAGTCGTCGATCACCATGACCTTCAAGGCGCTGGACTGCTGTTCCATAAGGGGGCTCTACCGTCGCCTTTGCGAATCAAATTGTCCGTTTTGCGATGAGTAATGGCTGGAAACCCTTGATGTTCAAGGGCCAGCACTGCATGGCAGCCTTTTTAGCACAGTCTCCAGATGCAATCTATCGACGGGTTTTCCCTTGACCGCAAACCCGCCCGGCGCCACTCTGGCGGCACTTTTTTCATACCGATCCGGTAGCCAATTTTCGAGGAAAACCCAATGAGCGTTCGCGTCGGGATTGTCATGGACCCTATCGCCAGCATTTCCTATAAAAAGGATAGCTCGCTGGCCATGCTGCTGGCTGCGCAGAAGCGCGGCTGGGAACTGTTCTATATGGAACAGCGCGACCTGTATCAGGCCGAAGGTCAGGCACGGGCGCGGATGAAGCCGCTGCGAGTCTTCGCCAACCCGGAAAAATGGTTCGAACTGGACGCCGAGCAGGACAACCTGCTGAGCGATCTCGACGTGATCCTGATGCGCAAGGACCCACCGTTCGACATGGAGTTCGTCTACTCCACCTACCTGCTCGAGCAGGCAGAAACCGCCGGCGTGCTAGTGGTCAACAAACCGCAGAGCCTGCGCGACTGCAATGAAAAGCTGTTCGCCACGCTGTTCCCGCAGTGCACGCCACCGACCATCGTCAGCCGCCGCGCCGATGTCCTGCGCGAATTCGCTGCCAAGCACGGCGACGTGATCCTCAAGCCGCTGGACGGCATGGGCGGCACCTCGATCTTCCGTCACCGTGCCGGCGATCCGAACCTGTCGGTGATTCTCGAAACCCTGACTGCCCTCGGCGGCCAGCAGATCATGGGCCAGGCCTACCTGCCGGCGATCAAGGACGGCGACAAACGCATCCTGATGATTGACGGCGAGCCGGTGGATTACTGCCTGGCGCGGATTCCGGCCCAGGGCGAAACCCGTGGCAACCTCGCGGCCGGTGGTCGTGGTGAAGCGCGTCCGCTGACTGAAAAGGATCGCTGGATTGCCGCTCAGGTCGGCCCGACGTTGCGCGAGAAGGGCCTGCTGTTCGTGGGTCTGGACGTGATCGGCGAAAGCCTCACCGAAATCAACGTCACCAGCCCGACCTGCATCCGCGAAATCGACAACGCTTTCGGCACCGACATCGGCGGCATGCTGATGGATGCCATCGACAAGAAGCTGCAAGCCGCCGGCAAAAAGCCGCAAGCTTGATGTGTGTCACATGCAGTCTGTCGCTTGAAGCGTGAAGCCCAAGGCGTGAAACCAACATTGCGTTATCATGCGCAGCCTCTGAAAAGCGCGATGTTGGTTTTCTTGTCATGACCCTCCCGTCCGATCTGCCCGCAGAACTCGCCCATCGTGGCGTGCGCCCGGCCGATCGCCTCGGATTTACCCTGTTTCTCGCAGCGCTGATTCACTTGGCGCTGCTGCTGGGCGTCGGCTTCACCATGGTCGAGCCCAAGCAGATCAGCAAAACCCTGGAAATCACCCTCGCCACCTTCAAGAGCGAAAAGAAGCCCGAGAAGGCTGATTTCCTCGCGCAGGAACACCAGGAAGGCAGCGGCACGCTGGACAAGAAGGCGATTCCGAAGACCACCGAGGTCGCGCCGTTCCAGGACAATCAGGTCAAAAAGGTCACGCCCCCGCCCGCCGCCAAGCCTGAAGTACAGGAAGCCGCGCCCAAGGCTGCGGTGACGACTGTCGCGCCTAAGCCGAAAAAAGCCCCGACCAAAAAAGAAGAAACCAAGACCGAGGTCAAACCGACCGTCGACGCGCCGGAGTTCGACAGCTCGCAGTTGTCCAGCGACATCGCCAGCCTCGAAGCGGAACTGGCCAAGGAACAACAGCTGTACGCCAAGCGCCCGCGAATTCACCGCTTGAGCGCGGCGTCGACCATGCGTGACAAAGGCGCTTGGTATAAGGACGACTGGCGCAAGAAGGTCGAGCGCATCGGCAACCTGAACTATCCGGAAGAAGCACGGCGCAAGCAGATCTACGGCAATTTGCGCCTGATGGTCTCGATCAACCGCGACGGCTCGCTGTATGAGGTGCTGGTGCTGGAATCGTCGGGGCAGCCGCTGCTGGATCAGGCGGCACAGCGCATTGTCCGACTGGCGGCGCCATTTGCACCGTTTACCGGTGATCTGTCGGATATCGACCGACTGGAAATCATCCGCACCTGGAAATTCGCCCGGGGCGACAAGCTCTCCAGCAACTGACACTCCTACATTTGATCTGTGTACTGCTTACATCCCCAGCTTGTCAGTTCGCCCCTTGAACGCCACACTAGCGCACATGAAAAACGTCAGCCCCAGCTACCTCAAGCATCACTTCCTGATCGCCATGCCGCACATGGCCGACCCGAACTTTGCCCACACCTTGACCTACATCGTCGAGCACACGGCCAATGGCGCCATGGGGATTGTGGTCAACAGGCCGCAAGAGTTGAATCTGGCTGACATCCTCGAGCAACTGCGACCGGACATCGATCCGCCGGGCCTCTGCCAGCATGTACCGATCTTCATTGGCGGCCCGGTGCAGACCGATCGCGGTTTTGTCCTGCACCCGGCAGGTAAGACCTTCCAGGCCACCGCCCAGCTCGACGGCGACCTGGCACTGTCCACTTCGCAGGACGTGCTGTTCGCCATCGCTGACGGCGTGGGCCCGGCAAAAAGCCTGATCGCCCTCGGTTACGCCGGTTGGGAAGCCGGGCAACTGGAAGCCGAAATGGCCGACAACGCCTGGCTGACCTGCCCGTATGACACCGACATTCTGTTTAACACCAGCAGCGAACTGCGTCTGGACGCGGCAGCCAGGCACTTGGGGATCGACCTCAACCTGCTGACCAGCCAGGCAGGTCACGCCTGATGGCCCTGCGCTTGATTCTCGGCTTCGACTACGGCACCAAACAGATCGGCGTTGCCGTCGGCCAGGTGATCACCGGTCAGGCCCGCGAACTGTGCACCTTGAAAGCACAAAACGGCGTGCCCGACTGGAATCAGGTCGAAGCCCTTATAAAGGAATGGAAACCCGACGCCGTCGTCGTTGGCCTGCCGCTGAACATGGACGGCACGCCCAGCGAGATGTGCCTGCGCGCCGAGAAGTTCGCCCGCCGCCTCAACGGCCGCTTCAATGTGCCCTTCTATACCCACGACGAACGCCTGACCACTTTCGAGGCCAAGGGCGAACGTCTGGTGCGTGGCGGCCAGAAGGGCAGTTACCGCGACAACCCGGTGGACGCCATCGCCGCCGCTCTGCTGTTGCAGGGCTGGCTCGATGAAAACACCGCACTGTTTCAATCCTGACTGCATTTAATTCTGAAAAGCGCTACGGCGCTTTTCTTTTGGCTAAACCCCCAGCCACGTCCGGCAGGACGCGGCTCGGGTCGAAGAAGGAGCAACCATGAGCCTGCCCAATCCCGCCGATCTGATCAGCCAGATGGCGACACGCCTCAAGGCGCACCTTGCACAGCGCGACATCAGCGAACCGCGTTACATCGGCATCCGCACTGGCGGCATCTGGGTCGCGCAAGCCTTGCTCAAGGAATTGGGCAGCGACGCGCCGCTGGGCACGCTGGATGTTTCCTTCTACCGCGACGACTTCAGCCAGAACGGCCTGCACCCACAAGTGCGCCCGTCCGCCCTGCCCTTCGAGATCGAAGGCCAGCATCTGGTGCTGATCGACGACGTACTGATGAGCGGCCGCACCATCCGCGCCGCCATGAACGAACTGTTCGACTACGGCCGCCCGGCCAGCGTGACGCTGGTCTGCCTGCTTGACCTGGACGCCGGCGAGCTGCCGATCCGCCCGAACGTGGTGGGCGCGACCCTGTCGCTGGCCACCCACGAGCGCGTGAAGCTGTCCGGCCCCGAGCCGCTGACGCTCGAACTGCAAGACTTTGCCCTTTAATCCGCCCTATTGAGAGTCCCCCTCGCGATGACGCCTCTAGATACCAAGCGCCCGCTGCAGCTCAATGATCAGGGCCAGCTGCGCCACTTCCTCTCGCTCGACGGCCTGCGCCGCGAGTTGCTGACGGAAATCCTCGACACTGCCGACTCGTTCCTCGAAGTCGGAGCCCGGGCCGTGAAAAAAGTCCCGTTGCTGCGCGGCAAGACCGTGTGCAACGTGTTCTTCGAAAACTCCACGCGCACCCGCACTACCTTTGAACTGGCGGCCCAGCGGCTGTCGGCGGACGTGATCACCCTGAACGTGTCGACCTCGTCGGCGAGTAAAGGTGAAACCCTGCTCGACACCCTGCGCAACCTTGAAGCCATGGCCGCCGACATGTTCGTCGTGCGTCACGGGGATTCCGGCGCCGCGCACTTCATCGCCGAGCATGTCTGCCCACAAGTGGCGATCATCAACGGCGGCGACGGCCGTCACGCTCACCCGACGCAGGGCATGCTCGACATGCTGACAATCCGTCGGCACAAGGGCGGTTTCGAAAACCTCTCGGTGGCCATCGTCGGCGACATCCTGCACTCGCGGGTCGCGCGTTCGAACATGCTTGCACTGAAAACCCTCGGCTGCCCGGACATCCGCGTGATCGCGCCGAAAACCCTACTGCCGATCGGCATCGAGCAATACGGCGTGAAGGTTTACACCGACATGACCGAAGGCCTGAAAGACGTCGACGTGGTGATCATGCTGCGCCTGCAGCGTGAACGCATGACCGGCGGCCTGCTGCCAAGCGAAGGCGAGTTCTACCGCCTGTTCGGCCTGACCACCGCGCGCCTGGCCGGGGCCAAGCCCGATTGCATCGTCATGCACCCGGGGCCGATCAACCGTGGGGTGGAGATTGAGTCGGCAGTGGCCGACGGCCCGCACTCGGTGATCCTCAATCAGGTCACTTACGGCATCGCGATTCGTATGGCTGTGTTGTCCATGGCCATGAGCGGGCAAACAGCCCAGCGCCAATTCGAGCAGGAGAACGCCCAGTGAAGCTCAGCATTCTCGGCGCCCGCGTCATCGATCCAAGCAGCGGCCTGGATCAAATCACCGACATTCACGTTGAAGCCTGCAAGATCGTCGCCCTCGGCGCGGCACCGGCCGGTTTCACCGCTGTAGAAACTATCGACGCCACAGGTCTGGTGGCCGCTCCGGGGCTGGTCGATCTAAACGTCGCCCTGCGCGAGCCGGGCTACAGCCGCAAAGGTTCGATCGCCAGCGAAACCCGCGCGGCAGCGGCCGGCGGCGTGACCAGCCTGTGCTGCCCACCAAAAACCAAACCGGTGCTCGACACCTCCGCCGTGGCCGAACTGATCCTCGACCGCGCCCGCGAGGCCGGCAACACCAAGGTGTTCCCGATTGGCGCACTGAGCAAAGGTCTGGACGGTGAGCAACTGGCGGAACTGGTTGCGTTGCGCGACGCCGGTTGTGTGGCGTTCGGCAACGGTCTGGAGAGTTTCCGCAACACCCGCACCCTGTGCCGGGCGCTGGATTACGCGGCGACGTTCGACCTGACGGTGATCTTCAACTCGCAGGATCACGATCTGGCCGAAGGTGGCCTGGCCCACGAAGGCGCCGTCGCCAGTTTCCTTGGCCTGCCGGGGATTCCGGAAACTGCTGAAACCGTGGCGCTGGCCCGTGATCTGCTGCTGGTAGAGCAAACCGGCGTGCGCGCGCACTTCAGCCAGTTGACCAGCGCTCGCGGCGTGGCCCTGATCGCTCAGGCGCAGGCTCGTGGTTTGAAGGTGACGGCGGATGTCGCGCTGTATCAACTGATCCTGACTGACGAAGCACTGATCGATTTCAGCAGCCTCTATCACGTCCAGCCGCCGCTGCGCACCCGCGCGGATCGCGATGCCCTGCGTGAAGCAGTGAAGTCCGGTGTGGTCTCGGCGATTTCCAGCCATCACCAACCCCACGAGCGCGATGCCAAACTAGCACCGTTCGGCGCGACCGAGCCAGGCATCAGCAGCGTTGAATTGCTGCTGCCGCTGGCGATGACGCTGGTTGAGGATGGTCTGCTCGATCTGCCGACACTGCTAGCGCGCCTGAGCGCTGGCCCGGCTGAGGCGCTGCGCCTGCCGGCGGGCAAACTGACGGTGGGGGGTGCAGCGGATATCGTGCTGTTCGACCCGAAAGCGTCGACGGTGGCTGGCGAAGGCTGGTTGTCGAAGGGTGAGAACTGCCCGTTCCTTGGGCACAGTCTGCCGGGTGTGGTTCGTTACACCCTGGTGGATGGGCGGATCAGCCACCAGGCTTGATACCGGGTTGCCCCATTCGCGAGCAGGCTCGCTCCCACATTGGATCTGTGAACGACACAAATCCCCTGTGGGAGCGAGCTTGCTCGCGAAGACTTACTGGAAGGCGCCGCGATTCTGCATGTTGCGCACCGACACTTGGTCATTCAGCGTCCAGAAGTCATACAGCACGCCAATAAAGAACAACCCGCCCGTCAGCAGGTAGATCAACCCGCTGATCCACTTCCCCTGATACATCCGGTGCACACCGAACACCCCAAGGAACGTCAGCAGAATCCACGCTACGTTGTACTCGATCGGCCCCTCGGCAAACCGCAAATCTGCCTCGCGATCCATCGCCGGGATCAGAAACACGTCGATCAGCCAGCCAATGCCCAGCAAACCGAAGGTGAAGAACCAGATCGTTCCGGTCACTGGCTTGCCGTAATAAAAACGGTGAGCGCCGGTAAATCCGAAGATCCACAGCAGGTAACCGATGAGTTTGCTGTGGGTGTCTTTTTCCTTCACACGGGGTAGCTGATAGCTGTTCATGAAGACCTCGTTTCACTCGATAGATAAATATTCTTGAATTCTTTGTGACTTTTTTACAGGTAGCCGACGTATGGCAAATGTTACCGTTGCAACCGTCAAAGCCTTATAGCACCGGACTTCTGTCAGACAATCGCGTCAATTTGCCGCTTATTTGGTTCCGTTGCCTGCCGATTGAATCGACCAACGGACTCGGAAGGGACAAAAAAGCTGTTATAAAGTTGCGCGCTACCACTTAAGAGCCACGCCTAATGCGACCATTTTTCAAGACATGGCTAACTATTTGCCTATTAATGCCACTGGCCGCCCACGCCACCAATCGTGAGCAACGTCTTCCCAACGTTAACGGCTTTACCCCTAAATCCCATGCTTCTGCCCCTTCGAGCAAAAGCAAGCAAAGCAAAGTCACCACGCTGAGCAGCAAGGGCAACAGCAAGCTGGTGCCACCGATGGCGAGCAAGGAAAGCAGCAATGTCCTTAGCCGCGCGGTGAACGTCCTCGGTACTCCTTATCGTTGGGGCGGCAGTAGCCCAAGTAAAGGCTTCGACTGCAGCGGTCTGGTGAAATACGCGTTCAACGACGCCACGTTCGACCTGCCACGCACCTCCAACGCCATGGCCAGCGGCCACGGCGAGAAAGTCGAGCGCAAGGATCTGAAACCGGGCGACCTGATCTTCTTCAATATCAAGAGCCGTCAGGTCAACCATGTTGCCATCTACCTGGGCAACGACCGCTTCATCCACGCCCCGCGCCGTGGCAAATCGGTGAGCATCGATACGCTGAACAAGCCGTATTGGCAAAAGCATTACGTGGTTGCCAAGCGGGTGTTGCCGAAAGAACCTGCCAGCAAGCAGCTGCGTGTAGTTCAACGCTAACACCGCAGATCGTCCCCACGCTCTGCGTGGGAACGATCACGCCTCTCTCAGAAGTTATCCGGCGTACGCGCCTTCTCCCGCGCATGCTCCCGGCTGATCAAGCCCTTGGTCACCAGATCCTTCAGGCACATGTCCAGTGTCTGCATCCCCAACGACCCACCCGTCTGAATAGACGAATACATCTGCGCCACCTTGTCCTCGCGGATCAGGTTACGGATCGCCGACGTGCCGAGCATGATCTCGTGCGCTGCCACGCGCCCGCCGCCGATCTTCTTGATCAGCGTCTGCGACACCACCGCCAGCAACGACTCCGACAGCATCGAGCGCACCATCGACTTCTCGTCACCGGGGAATACGTCCACAACCCGGTCGATGGTCTTGGCTGCCGAAGTGGTGTGCAGCGTGCCGAACACCAGATGCCCGGTCTCCGCGGCGGTCAGTGCGAGGCGAATGGTTTCCAGATCGCGCATCTCGCCCACCAGAATCACATCCGGGTCTTCCCGCAACGCTGAACGCAAAGCGGTGGCGAAACTGCGGGTATCGCGGTGGACTTCGCGCTGATTGATCAGGCATTTGCGCGATTCGTGAACGAATTCGATCGGATCTTCGATGGTGAGGATGTGGTGATGGCGATGGGTGTTGAGGTAATCGATCATCGCTGCCAGCGTGGTCGACTTGCCGGAACCGGTCGGCCCGGTGACCAGCACCAGTCCACGCGGGGCGTCGGTGATCTTGCGGAAGACATCACCCATGGCGAGGTCTTCCATGCTCAGCACTTTCGACGGGATGGTGCGAAATACCGCGCCGGCACCACGGTTCTGATTGAAAGCGTTGACCCGGAACCGCGCGACACCGGGGACTTCGAAGGAAAAGTCGGTTTCCAGATGTTTCTCGAAGTCGACGCGCTGGGTGTCGTTCATGATGTCGTAGATCAATTCGTGCACTTGCTTGTGATCAAGCGCCGGCAGATTGATCCGCCGCACATCACCATCGACGCGGATCATCGGCGGCAGACCGGCCGACAGGTGCAGGTCGGAAGCTCCCTGTTTGGCGCTGAAGGCCAGTAGTTCAGTGATATCCATAGCGCTCCTCAATTCCAGTAGAATGCCGCGAACCTTCAGACCGCTGGCGCCTCTTGATGTCCACGATAGCAGACAACATTCAACTGGTTAGTTCGCGCATCCAGGCTGCCACCGCAGCGGCCGGGCGCACTGAAAACAGCGTGCAGTTGCTCGCGGTCAGCAAGACCAAACCCGCCGAAGCCCTGCGTGAAGCGTATGCCGCCGGCCTGCGCGACTTTGGCGAGAACTATCTGCAGGAAGCCTTGAGCAAACAGCTCGAACTGGCCGACCTGCCCTTGATCTGGCACTTCATCGGCCCCATTCAATCGAACAAGACTCGCGCCATCGCCGAGCATTTCGAGTGGGTGCATTCCGTGGATCGTCTGAAAATTGCCCAGCGTCTGTCCGAACAGCGCCCGGCGGATCTGCCGCCACTGAACATCTGCATTCAGGTCAACGTCAGCGGTGAAGCCAGCAAGTCCGGCTGCACCCCGGACGACCTGCCGGCCCTGGCCAACGCCATCAGCGCCCTGCCGCGCTTGAAACTGCGCGGTTTGATGGCGATCCCCGAACCGACCGAAGATCGCGCCGAACAGGATGCCGCTTTTGCTGCCGTGCAACGTTTGCAGGACAGCCTGAATCTACCGCTCGACACACTTTCCATGGGCATGAGCCACGACCTCGAGTCGGCCATTGCCCAGGGCGCCACCCGGGTTCGTATCGGTACGGCCCTTTTCGGCGCCCGCGACTATTCCCAATCTTGAACATTTCTGGATAAGGACTGACATGAGCGACACACGTATTGCCTTTATCGGTGCCGGCAACATGGCCGCCAGCCTCATCGGCGGCCTGCGGGCCAAGGGTCTGGAAGCCGCGCACATCCGCGCCAGCGACCCGGGTGAAGAAACCCGCGCCAAAGTCAGCGCCGAACACGGCATCGAAACCTTTGCCGACAACGCCCAGGCCATCGATGGCGTCGACGTCGTCGTCCTGGCGGTCAAACCTCAGGCGATGAAAGCCGTGTGCGAAGCGATTCGCCCGAGCCTGAAACCGAATCAACTGGTGGTCTCGATTGCCGCCGGCATCACTTGCGCCAGCATGACCGCATGGCTCGGCGAGCAGCCGATCGTGCGTTGCATGCCCAACACCCCGGCGCTGCTGCGTCAGGGCGTCAGCGGCTTGTACGCCACCAGCGAAGTCACCGCCCAACAGCGCCAGCAAGCCGAAGAGCTGCTGTCCGCCGTCGGCATCGCTTTGTGGCTGAACGAAGAACAGCAACTGGACGCGGTGACTGCCGTGTCCGGATCCGGCCCTGCGTATTTCTTCCTGCTGATCGAAGCCATGACCGCCGCTGGCGTCAAACTCGGTCTGCCGAAAGAAACTGCCGAACAACTGACGTTGCAAACCGCTCTGGGCGCCGCGCACATGGCGGCTTCCAGTGACGTCGATGCCGCCGAACTGCGCCGTCGCGTGACCTCGCCGGCCGGGACTACAGAAGCTGCAATCAAATCGTTCCAGGCCGGTGGTTTCGAAGCCCTGGTAGAAAAAGCACTCGGCGCCGCCGCGCACCGCTCGGCCGAAATGGCCGAACAACTGGGCAAATAAGGAGCCTTACATGATTGGATTGAACACCGCAGCGGTTTACGTGCTGCAAACCCTCGGCAGTCTGTACCTGCTGATCGTGTTGTTGCGCTTCGTCCTGCAACTGGTACGGGCGAATTTCTACAACCCGCTTTGCCAGTTCATCGTCAAAGCGACTCAGCCGCTGCTCAAGCCACTGCGCCGGATCATCCCGAGTATGTTTGGCCTCGACATGTCGTCGCTGGTACTGGCAATTCTGGTTCAACTGGCGTTGATGGCGCTGACCCTGCTGCTGACTTACGGCACCACCGGTAACCCGCTGCAACTGTTTATCTGGTCGCTGATCGGCGTGACCGCGCTGTTCCTGAAGATCTTCTTCTTCGCCCTGATCATCAGCGTGATCCTGTCGTGGGTCGCCCCGGGCAGCCACAACCCGGGCGCTGAGCTGGTCAACCAGATCTGCGAACCGGCCCTGGCGCCGTTCCGCAAGTTCCTGCCGAGCCTCGGCGGGCTCGACCTGTCGCCGATCTTCGCGTTCCTGGCGCTGAAGCTGATCGACATGCTGGTGATCAACAACCTCGCGGCGATGACGATGATGCCGGAAATCCTGCGCCTGCTGATGTGAGCTGGTTTCGCTGGGACGGTGACGACCTGATTCTGGAATGTCACCTGCAACCTGCGGCCCGTAGCGATGACTTCGCCGGGCTGCATGGTGATCGGCTGAAGATCCGCCTGACCGCGCCGCCGGTCGAGGGCAAGGCCAACGCCTATCTGATGGGTTTTCTGGCCAAGGCGTTTGGGGTATCCAAGAGCCAGGTCAGCTTACTCAGCGGTGAGTTGAACCGGCAGAAGCGGGTGAAGATTTGCTCGCCGAAGAAGTTGCCGGAATTGCCTGACCTGATGCGCTCCTGATCACCCTGTGGCGAGGGGATTTATCCCCGATGGGTCGCGGAGCGGCCCCCTGGTTGTTGCCAACCCCAATCACTTGGCACTGCCAAGTGATTACAGGGCTGCTACGCAGCCCATCGGGGATAAATCCCCTCACCACAGGGGACTTCGCTCAATGAACGATCATGCCCGATCGTTGCTTGCCGCTAACCCCCCCGGTCTTTAGACTTACGCCTCATTTCAACGAGAGCAGGGTCGATGCCAACTGCCTTTCCCCCCGATTCTGTTGGTCTGGTGACGCCGCAAACGGCGCACTTCAGCGAACCGCTGGCCCTGGCCTGTGGCCGTTCGCTGGCCGCTTATGACCTGATCTACGAAACCTACGGCACGCTGAACGCGCAGGCGAGCAACGCCGTGCTGATCTGCCACGCCTTGTCCGGCCATCACCACGCCGCTGGCTATCACAGCCCCGACGACCGCAAGCCCGGTTGGTGGGACAGCTGCATCGGCCCCTGCAAACCGATCGACACCAGCAAATTCTTCGTGGTTAGCCTGAATAATCTGGGCGGCTGCAACGGTTCCACCGGCCCGAGCAGTATTAACCCGGAGACCGGCAAACCGTTCGGTGCCGACTTCCCGGTACTCACCGTGGAAGACTGGGTACACAGCCAGGCGCGTCTGGCCGACCTGCTCGGCATCGGCCAATGGGCAGCGGTGATCGGCGGCAGCCTCGGCGGCATGCAGGCGCTGCAATGGACCATCACCTACCCGGATCGCGTGCGCCATTGTCTGGCGATCGCCTCGGCCCCCAAGTTGTCGGCGCAGAACATCGCCTTCAACGAAGTGGCGCGCCAGGCGATTCTTACAGACCCGGAATTCCACGGCGGTTCGTTCCAGGAAGCGGGCGTGATCCCCAAACGCGGCCTGATGCTGGCGCGGATGGTCGGGCACATCACCTACCTGTCCGACGATTCCATGGGCGAGAAATTCGGCCGAGGCCTGAAGAGCGAAAAGCTCAACTACGACTTCCACAGTGTCGAGTTCCAGGTCGAAAGCTACCTGCGTTACCAGGGCGAAGAGTTCTCCGGACGCTTCGACGCCAACACCTATCTATTGATGACCAAGGCGCTGGATTACTTCGATCCGGCAGCGAACTTCGACGATAACCTGGCGAAAACCTTCGAGAACGCCACGGCCAAGTTCTGCGTGATGTCGTTCACCACCGACTGGCGTTTTTCCCCGGCTCGTTCACGCGAACTGGTGGACGCGCTGATGGCAGCACGTAAAGACGTCAGCTACCTGGAAATCGACGCGCCGCAGGGCCACGACGCCTTCCTGATTCCGATCCCGCGCTATTTGCAGGCGTTCGGCAATTACATGAACCGCATTTCGTTGTGAGAAAGCCATGAGAGCTGATCTGGAAATCATCCAGGAATGGATCCCCGCCGGCAGCCGCGTCCTCGACCTGGGCTGTGGTGACGGCGAGTTGCTGACCTGGCTGCGCGACCACAAGCAGGTCACCGGTTATGGCCTGGAAAACGACGCCGACAACATCGCTCAATGCGTGGCCAAAGGCGTCAACGTCATCGAGCAGGATCTGGATAAAGGCCTGGGCAACTTCGCCAGCAACAGTTTCGACATCGTGGTGATGACCCAGGCGCTGCAAGCCGTGCATTACCCGGACAAGATCCTCGACGAAATGCTGCGGGTCGGCCGTCAGTGCATCATCACCTTCCCCAACTTCGGTCACTGGCGCTGCCGCTGGTATCTGGCGAGCAAGGGGCGGATGCCGGTCTCCGAGTTTCTGCCGTACACCTGGTACAACACGCCGAACATCCACTTCTGCACCTTCGAAGACTTTGAAGAACTTTGTCGCGAACGTGATGCGAAGGTCATTGATCGGCTTGCCGTGGATCAACAGCACCGCCACGGGTGGGCCAGTAAGCTATGGCCTAATCTGTTAGGTGAAATTGGTATCTACCGCGTCAGCAGCCCGGTGCTTGCAGATCATCGGGTCGCGGTCTGAGCCACGACATTTCGAGGAGGATGATCATGGGTCGTTTAGCGTTGTTGTTAATCACTGCCTGCCTGAGCGTCGGCGCCATGGCCGCCGATGTCATCAAGGGCGAGCGAAAGGAAGTGTTCGGTGATGTCACCGTGCACTACAACACTTTCAACTCCACCTTCCTGACGCCGGACATCGCCAAGGCTGCCGAGCTGATCCGCAGCAAGAATCAGGGCGTGATCAATGTCTCGGTGATCAAGGGCGGCAAACCGCTGATCGCCAACGTTACCGGCACGGTCAAAGACCTGACCAGCCAGAGCGTGCCGCTGAACTTCAAGCAAGTCACCGAGCAGGGTGCGATCTATTACATCGCCCAATACCCGGTGCCTCAGCAGGAAACCCGCACCTTCGAAATCAAGGTGCAGACCGGTGACAAGATCGACACCATCAACTTCAACCAAGAACTTTTCCCCGGCGAATGATGAATCTCAAGCAGCTCGTACTGGCCAGCCATAACGCCGGCAAACTCAAAGAACTCCAGGCCATGCTCGGCGACTCGGTGCAACTGCGCTCGATCGGCGAGTGGAGCAAGGTCGAGCCGGAGGAAACCGGTCTGTCGTTCGTCGAGAACGCGATCCTCAAGGCGCGTAACGCCGCACGTATTTCCGGGCTGCCCGCGCTGGCCGACGACTCCGGTCTGGCAGTGGATTTCCTCGGCGGTGCACCGGGCATCTATTCGGCGCGTTATGCCGACGGCAAGGGCGATGCAGCGAACAACGCCAAACTGCTCGACGCCCTCAAAGACGTGCCTGAAGCCGAACGCGGCGCGCAGTTCGTCTGCGTGCTGGCACTGGTGCGTCACGCCGACGATCCGTTGCCGATCCTCTGCGAAGGCCTGTGGCACGGACGCATCCTGACTGCCGCCAGCGGCGAACACGGTTTTGGTTACGACCCGCTGTTCTGGGTGCCGGAGCGCGATGTTTCCAGCGCTGAACTGAGCCCGGCCGACAAGAATCAGATCAGCCACCGCGCCCGTGCAATGGATCTGCTGCGCCAGCGTCTGGGCCTGAAATGACCGACACCCCCTCTGCGTCGTCGCTGATCATCGGCGGCGCCGCTTCTTCGCCTCGGGCGCCGCTGCCAACGCTGCCGCCCCTGGCGCTGTACATCCATATCCCATGGTGCGTGCGCAAATGCCCGTATTGCGATTTCAACTCGCACACCGCCAGCCCGGTGCTGCCGGAGCAGGAATACGTCGACGCGTTGCTGGCCGATCTCGATCAGGACCTGCATGCGGTTTATGGCCGTGAAATCAGCTCGATTTTCTTCGGTGGCGGTACACCGAGCCTGTTCAGCGCCCAAGCCCTTGGGCGTTTGCTGGAAGGCGTCGAGCAGCGCATTCCGTTTGCCAAAGACATCGAGATCACTCTGGAAGCCAATCCCGGCACCTTCGAACAAGAGAAGTTTGTCGCGTACCGCAAGCTGGGGATCAATCGCCTGTCGATCGGTATCCAGAGTTTCCAGCAGGAAAAGCTCAAGGCGCTCGGCCGTATTCATAACGGCGACGAAGCAGTACGCGCGGCAGGCATGGCGCGGCAGGCCGGGTTCGATAACTTCAACCTCGACTTGATGCACGGCTTGCCCGATCAGTCGCTGGACGACGCCTTGAGCGATCTGCGCCAGGCCATCGAACTGCAGCCGACGCACATTTCCTGGTATCAGCTGACGCTTGAGCCGAACACGGTGTTCTGGAACCAGCCGCCGGTGCTGCCGGAAGACGACACGCTGTGGGACATTCAAGAGGCCGGGCAAGCGCTACTGGCCGAGCACGGTTACGCGCAATACGAAGTGTCGGCTTACGCCCAACCCGGTCGCCCGGCGCGGCATAACGTCAATTATTGGAGTTTCGGCGACTTCATCGGCATCGGTGCCGGCGCTCACGGCAAACTCAGCCATCCGGACGGGCGCATCGTGCGTACCTGGAAGACGCGCCTGCCGAAGGACTATCTCAACCCGGCGAAATGCTTTCAGGCCGGCGAGAAAGCCCTGACCAACGATGAGATGCCGTTCGAGTTCCTGATGAACGCCTTGCGACTGACAGAAGGCGTGGAATCGCGCCTATATCCGGAACGCACCGGCCTGTCGCTGGAAAGCCTCGCCGAAGGCCGGGCAGCGGCAGAACAAAGCGGTCTGTTGCAGGTCGAACCGTCACATCTGGCGGCCACCGAGCGCGGACAGCTGTTCCTCAACGACTTGCTGCAACAATTCCTGAACTGAGCCCAACCCTCAACTTCTGTCCCAAGGGAAAACGCATGGATTTGATACTCGACCTGCTCGCTACCGTCTCCCGCTGGAGCCGCAGCAACCTCTCGGAAATCGCATTGGCGCTGGTCGGCTGCCTGCTGGTGCTGTTCGGCGCCGACTTCAAAGGCTGGGTCGAACAACGCTTGGGCAGCATCGCCGGCGCCCTGCGCGTACCGCTCATGGCCCTGCTGTGCTTGATTGGCAGCGGTGCAGCACTGATCTACGCCACACCTTGGGTAATCAAGGGATTGAGCCAGTTCAACAATTACAGCTTGGCACCGGTGCTGTTGGTGGTGCTGGTGTTGATCGGCGTAGTCGCAGACCGCCGCTGATCATTGAATTCAAACAGGGAAGTTCATGAGCAAGAAACAGATGGACGAAACGAGCAAGTTTCTCAGCTATGTGTTGCGCCACGAGCCTCAGGCCATTGGCCTGAGGCTGGACTCTGAAGGCTGGGCGAATATCGAAGCGCTGATCAGCGGCGCGGCACGCGACGGTCGCACTCTCGATCGCGCGCTGATCGAAACTGTCGTGGCGAGCAGCGACAAGAAACGCTTTTCGATATCCGAGGACGGCCAGCAGATCCGCGCCGTGCAGGGTCACTCGACCAAGAGCGTGGAGCTGCAGTTTGAGGAAAAGCAGCCACCAGAAACGCTGTATCACGGCACGGCGACGCGCTTCATGGACTCGATCAACCAGCAAGGCTTGATCCCCGGATCGCGTCATCACGTGCATCTCTCGGCAGAAACCACCACCGCCTCAGCCGTAGGCCAACGCTACGGCACCGTGGTGATCCTGAAAGTCGCCGCGCGGCAGATGCAGGAACAAGGTTTCAAGTTCTATCAGGCCGAGAATGGCGTCTGGCTAACAGAGCAAGTACCAGTGCGCTTCATCTCTACGTTGTAGTCCTCGACACGTTCGTCATCTATTCAGCGCTGGCTTTGACCTCACTTCGAATCATCGCACTGAGCCCGTAGTAGTCCTTACAGCCCAACGCTTCTGCATTGTCCAGATACGCAATATTCTGACCGTCGTGACGGTCATTCTCGTTTACACGCGTCAGCGCAAGAATGTAGTTGGCCTCAGCCCGATATTGATCTTCTGACAATAACAGCGCGACAGCGCGGGCCCGCATTGCCGCCAATTTGCCTTGCTGTCCGGCGGGCGCCCTCTCGTCGAAGAAGCACAGCGAACGCTTGGCCTGCAAAGGATAGACGTGGGCATAAGCGTCGGGCTTGCTCAATAACTGTTGCAGCGACTGCAAGAACTTCAAATGATCCGCGTTTTGCAGATCAAACCTTTCGTATGCCTTGTCGCATAAATGGTAGTAACCCACCGCAGCCGCCAGCAACCCCTGATCCATGGCTTTCTGGTAAAGGCCACAGGCCTCCATCCGCGTTCGCTCAGAGAACATCGGATTGTCCTGAAGGTTGGCCAGCAAGTACGTTGCGAGCATATGCCCGCCATCCGAGGCCTTTTTCAGATTGTCTGCAAGCGCTGCAAAATCGCCTTCGGCATTGCGCAACTGCTCCGGCGTATACGCGAGTTCCGGCTCCCCGGCGCCTTCCCGCCTGATCCGCTCATCGGCGTCACGCTGGATTTTTTCGGCCACTCTTTGCGCGCTGGCGAAGTATTCATCGGGCGTTACCACGCGCTCGCAAGCCGCTGAAAACAGCAGACCCAACAACAGCATGCAGGTGAAAAGGGCTTTCAAGACTCGTCTTCCTTTACAAGTGGGGGGGGGACGAAGATCTTTCGGCGGATCACCAGCAATCTTGAACAAACTCCGAAAACAATTGTGGGAGCTCGCTCGCGAAAACTTGGTGTCAGTCAACTCAGTGCTGAATGATCCATCGCATTCGCGAGCAAGCTCGCTCCCACAGGTTTATCTACAGATTTTATTGCGTAAGGCTCAGGACAGTTTTTCGAACTTCAGGTCCCACACGCCGTGGCCAAGTCGTTCGCCGCGGCGTTCGAACTTGGTGATCGGGCGTTCGGCCGGGCGTGGCACGCACTTGCCGTCTTCGGCGAGGTTGCGGTAGCCCGGGGCGACGCTCATCACTTCATGCATGTATTCGGCATACGGTTCCCAGTCGGTGGCCATGTGCAGAATACCGCCGACCTTCAACTTGCTGCGCACCAGTTCAGCGAACGACGCCTGAACGATACGACGCTTGTGGTGACGGCTCTTGTGCCACGGATCCGGGAAGAACAGCATCAGGCGATCAAGGCTGTTGTCGGCGATGCAGCGGTTGAGCACTTCGATCGCGTCGCAGTCGTAAACGCGCAGGTTGGTCAGGCCCTGAGTCAGCACGCCATTGAGCAGCGCGCCGACACCCGGACGGTGAACCTCAACGCCGATGAAATCCTGCTCTGGCGCCGCCGCGGCCATTTCCAGCAGCGAGTGGCCCATGCCGAAACCGATCTCCAGCGAGCGCGGTGCCGAGCGGCCGAACACCTGATCGTAATCCACCGGCGCGTCAGCCAATGGCAGCACGAACAGCGGCGTGCCTTGATCCAGGCCTTTCTGCTGGCCTTCGGTCATGCGCCCGGCGCGCATCACGAAACTCTTGATGCGGCGGTGTTGGCGCTCGTCGCCCTCTTCCGTCTGGATAGGCGTGTCGTTCGATTCAGTCATCAATGGCTCTTACTTGATCAGACCATCCAGCGGCGAGGAGGCGCTGGCATAGAGTTTTTTCGGCATGCGGCCGGCGAGGTAGGCCAGACGGCCCGCGACGATCGCGTGTTGCATGGCTTGGGCCATCATCACAGGTTGCCCGGCGTGGGCGATGGCCGAATTCATCAGCACCGCGTCACAGCCCAGCTCCATGGCAATGGTAGCGTCGGAAGCGGTACCGACACCGGCATCCACCAACACCGGGATCTTGGCTTCTTCGAGGATGATCTGCAGGTTGTACGGGTTGCAGATCCCCAGACCCGAACCGATCAGACCGGCCAGCGGCATCACCGCGATGCAGCCGATTTCCGCGAGTTGACGGGCGATGATCGGGTCATCGCTGGTGTAGACCATCACGTCGAAACCTTCCTTGACCAGCGTTTCGGCGGCCTTGAGGGTTTCGATCACGTTGGGGAACAGGGTTTTCTGGTCGGCCAGCACTTCCAGCTTCACCAGGTTGTGGCCGTCGAGCAGTTCGCGGGCCAGGCGGCAGGTGCGCACGGCTTCGATGGCGTCGTAGCAACCAGCGGTATTCGGCAGGAAGGTGTAGCGATCCGGCGACAGCACGTCGAGCAGGTTCGGCTCGCCTTCGATCTGGCCGAGGTTGGTGCGGCGCACGGCGAAGGTGACGATTTCGGCACCCGAGGCTTCGATCGCCTGGCGGGTTTCTTCCATGTCACGGTACTTGCCGGTACCGACCAGCAAACGCGACTGGTAAGTACGACCGGCCAGCACAAAAGGCTTGTCGCTACGAACGATGCTCATGGGGAATCCTCTTTAGGGGTGAGGGTCTTGCAGAATTCTGTGCCCTTGCGGGCCGAACGACTAGCCGCCGCCGATGGCGTGCACGACTTCGACATTGTCGCCGTCGTTGAGCGTGGTGTCGGCATGCTGGCTGCGCGGGACGATATCCAGATTGAGTTCGACTGCTACCCGGCGTCCGGTCAGATCCAGACGGGTCAGCAGGGCCGCAACGGTTTCACCGTCGGGCAGTTCAAGGGATTCGCCGTTCAACTGAATGCGCATGCGCAAGGCCGCCATCATTTTTAGGGGCTGGCATTCTAGCCCGATCAGACGGGGCGACCCAAGCCATTCATCGTGAAATGGACTACCCGGTCAGCTCAGCCGCCAGGCGGCCAGCCCCAGGCACAGCCAGCCGATCAGAAACGCCAGGCCGCCGAACGGGGTGATGATGCCAAGCTTGCTGATGCCGGTGATGGTCAGTAGGTACAGACTGCCGGAGAACAACAAAATGCCGATGGAGAACGAAACGCCAGCCCAGGTCACCAGCCGACCCTGAATCTGTGTGGCCAGCAGCGCCACGCCGAACAGCGCCAAAGTGTGCACCAGTTGATAGGTGACGCCGGTGTGGAAAATCGCCAGATACTCGGGCGTCAGGCGGTTTTTCAGGCCGTGGGCGGCGAATGCACCCAATGCAACCCCGGTAAAACCAAAGAAAGCGGCCAGCATCAGAAAGCCACGCAGCATGTGGAACTCCAGTCAGACTCGATCGGCAGGGTCTGTATAATGGCCCGCTCCACGGGTTCGGCCAAGCCATCTCTATGCTCCGTTCAATTTTCCGTCGTCTCACGAAGGCCCTGCTCTGGTTCGCGGGCGGCAGCGTATTGCTGGTCCTGTTGTTTCGCTTTGTGCCGCCGCCCGGCACGGCGCTGATGGTCGAGCGCAAGGTCGAATCCTGGGTCGACGGCGAGCCGATCGACCTGCAACGCACCTGGAAACCGTGGGATGAGATCTCCGATGATCTTAAGGTGGCGGTCATGGCCGGCGAGGATCAGAAGTTTCCCGAGCATTGGGGCTTTGATTTCAGCGCCATCCAGGCCGCGCTGGCCCATAACGAACTCGGAGGCTCGATTCGCGGCGCCAGTACGTTGAGCCAGCAAGTGTCGAAGAACCTGTTTCTGTGGGCCGGTCGTAGTTATCTGCGAAAAGGTCTGGAAGCTTGGTTTACCGCGCTGATCGAGGTGTTCTGGCCCAAGCAGCGGATTCTTGAGGTGTATCTGAACAGCGTCGAGTGGGATGACGGGGTATTTGGCGCTGAAGCGGCGGCCCGGCATCACTTTGGCGTAAGCGCCAAGTCGCTGTCCCGGCAGCAGGCAAGCTATCTGGCGGCTGTCCTGCCGAACCCACGGGTCTGGAGTGCGAGCCATCCGACAGCGTATGTTTCGCGCCGAGCCGGGTGGATTCGCCAGCAGATGAGTCAGTTGGGCGGGACGAGCTATCTGCTCGGGCTCAATGATTCGCGCCGGGCGCCCTGGGCGCAGTAGCGCCATAAAGCAAAAGATCGCAGCCTTCGGCAGCTCCTACACAGGATTGCATTTCACCTGTAGAAGCTGCCGAAGGCTGCGATCTCTTGATCTGCTGAACGAAAACGCCCCGATCATTGCTGATCGGGGCGTTTTTATTTGCCGAGGCGCCGGTTACGCGGCAATCGACAACTTGAGCTTGTTCATCGCGCTCTTTTCGAGCTGACGGATACGCTCGGCCGACACGTTGTACTTCTGCGCCAGGTCGTGCAGCGTGGCTTTTTCTTCTGCCAGCCAACGCTGGTAAAGGATGTCACGGCTGCGTTCGTCCAGCACTTCCAGCGCTTCGTGCAGATTGCTGTTGGAGTTGTCGCTCCAGTCGGCATCTTCCAGTTGACGCGCCGGGTCGTACCGGTGGTCTTCCAGATAGTTGGCCGGCGACTGGAAAGCGCTGTCGTCGTCCGCTTCCGCGGCCGGGTCGAAGGCCATGTCGTGGCCGGTCAGGCGACTTTCCATCTCGCGCACTTCCCGCGGCTCGACGCCGAGGCTTTCCGCCACACGGTGGACTTCCTCGTTGTTCAGCCACGCCAGACGTTTCTTCTGGCTGCGCAGGTTGAAGAACAGCTTGCGCTGGGCCTTGGTGGTCGCGACTTTCACAATGCGCCAGTTGCGCAGGATGAACTCGTGAATTTCCGCCTTGATCCAGTGCACGGCGAACGACACCAGACGCACACCCATTTCCGGGTTGAAGCGCTTGACGGCCTTCATCAGGCCGACGTTACCTTCCTGGATCAGGTCAGCCTGAGCCAGACCGTAGCCGGAATAGCTACGGGCAATGTGTACGACAAAACGCAGGTGGGCGAGCACCATCTGCCGAGCCGCCCCCAAATCCTGCTCATAGTAGAGACTCTCGGCCAGTTCACGCTCCTGCTCCGGCGTCAGCAGTGGAATGCTGTTCACGGTGTGCACATAGGCTTCCAGGTTCGCACCTGGAACCAACGCGTACGCAGGTTGCAAAGAATTGGTCATACGAAAAAACCTCCGACTTACATAACTCGCGCCTTTCGGCACTGCGAAAAATTGACCGGGAACTCAAGTACAAGTTCCCAAAAAAACCGCAAGGCCAATCACGCGCAAAAAAGATTCTACTTCGGCGCCAGCTCCCTGAGATGACGTGCGACTGCAATCCATGCACCGATATAACCCAACAGCACCGCGCCAAGCAAGAGCGACAGACCGTCGGCAACTGGCACTCCGGCCAGTGCGAAATCACTGCCGTACAAGCCGGCCAGTCCAACCACCGCATCATTCAACCAGTTCAGGCCGAACGCCAATACGCCCCAGGACAGCAGTCCCGCACCGAAGCCATACAACGCGCCCATATAAAGGAAGGGACGACGTACATAGCTGTCGGTGCCGCCGACGAGTTTAATCACTTCTATCTCGGTGCGGCGGTTTTCAATATGAAGACGAATGGTATTGCCTATCACCAAAAGTAATGCAGAAACCAACAACACCGTCAGACCGAAGACAAAACGATCGCCGAGCTTGAGGATGGCGGCCAGACGCTCGACCCAGACTAGATCAAGTTGTGCCTGTTGTACCTTGGGCAGCTCGGAAAGTTTTTGTCTTAATGCTTCCAGGGTCGGCTTGTCGACCTCGTTCGGGGTCACCAGCACCACACCCGGCAACGGGTTTTCCGGCAGCTCGCGCAGGGCTTCGCCCAATCCGGACTGCTGCTGGAACTCTTCCAGCGCCTGATCGCGGCCGACATATTCAGCATCAGCTACGCCGGGCATGCCTTTGATCTGCTCGCGCAACGATTCGCCCTGCTCCGGGCTGGCGTCGAGTTGCAGGTACAGCGAAATCTGCGCCGCCCGCTGCCACGAACCGCCGAGACGCTCGACGTTGTTGAGCAGCAGCGACAACCCCATCGGCAGGCTCAGCGCCACGGCCATCACCATGCAGGTGAAGAAGCTGCCGATCGGCTGCTTGCCGAGACGACGCAGGCTGTCGAGCAAACTGGCACGATGGCTTTCGACCCAGGCGCGGAAAAGCGTGGCGAAGTCCGGCCCGTCATCATCGTCGTGTTTTTTCTTCTTCGGCGGCTGCGGATCGGCGGCCTTGGGGGCCACGCGCTCGGAAACCTTGGGGCTACGTGTCGCACTCATTCGCCGGCCTCCCCGTCGCCGATCAATCGGCCACGTTGCAAGGTCAGCATGCGATGACGCATGCGCGCGATCAGTGCCAGGTCGTGACTCGCGATCAACACGCTGGTGCCCAGCCGGTTGATGTCTTCGAACACGCCCATGATCTCGGCCGCCAGACGCGGGTCGAGGTTACCGGTCGGTTCGTCCGCCAGCAGCAAGGCCGGGCGATGGACGATGGCGCGGGCAATGCCGACGCGCTGTTGCTGACCGGTGGACAGGTCGCCGGGGTACAGATCGGTTTTATCCGACAGCGCCACGCGCTCCAGCGCCGAGTCGACACGCTTGGCGATCTCGGCCTTGGACAGCCCGAGAATCTGCAGCGGCAACGCGACGTTGTTGAACACCGTGCGATCAAACAGCAACTGGTGATTCTGGAACACCACGCCGATCTGCCGGCGCAGGAACGGAATCTGTGCATTGCTGATGGTGCTCAGGTCTTGCCCGGCCAGCAGCAATTTGCCGCTGGTTGGACGTTCCATCGCCAGCAAAAGGCGCAACAGCGTGGACTTGCCCGCGCCGGAGTGACCGGTGACAAACAAGAACTCGCCACGACGGACTCGAAAGCTCAGCTCATGCAAGCCGACGTGACCGTTCGGATACCGTTTACCGACCTGTTCGAAACGAATCATGAACGCTCCCGCTCGGCAAACAGTGCCTGGACAAAGGGTTCGGCTTCAAAAGTACGCAAATCGTCGATGCCTTCACCGACGCCGATGTAGCGGATCGGCAAGCCAAACTGCTTGGCCAGGGCGAAAATCACCCCGCCCTTGGCGGTGCCGTCGAGCTTGGTCAGCGCCAGGCCGGTCAGTTCGACGGTCTGGTTGAATTGCTTGGCCTGGTTGATGGCGTTCTGGCCGGTGCCGGCATCGAGCACCAGCAGCACTTCGTGCGGCGCGTCGGCGTCGAGCTTGCCGATTACCCGGCGAACTTTTTTCAGTTCTTCCATCAGGTTGTCTTTGGTGTGCAGACGGCCAGCAGTGTCGGCGATCAGCACGTCGATGCCACGGGCCTTGGCGGCTTGCACGGCGTCGAAGATCACCGAAGCCGAATCAGCGCCGGTGTGCTGGGCGATCACCGGGATCTTGTTGCGTTCACCCCAGACCTGCAATTGCTCTACAGCGGCGGCGCGGAAGGTGTCACCGGCGGCGAGCATGACTTTCTTGCCTTCCAGTTGCAGCTTCTTCGCCAGTTTGCCGATGGTGGTGGTCTTGCCGGCGCCGTTGACGCCGACCACCAGAATCACGAATGGCTTGTTCTGCGAAACAATCTTCAGCGGCTGCTCGACCGGTTTGAGCATCGCAGCCAGCTCGGCCTGCAGGGATTTGTACAACGCGTCGGCGTCGGCCAGTTCCTTGCGAGCGACCTTCTGGGTCAGGCGCTGGATGATCTGCGTAGTGGCTTCGACGCCGACGTCGGCAGTCAGCAGACGGGTTTCGAGGTCGTCGAGCAAGTCGTCGTCGATGGTTTTTCGGCCTAGAAACAGGCTGGCCATGCCCTCGCCGATGCTGGCGCTGGTTTTCGACAGACCTTGCTTGAGGCGGGCGAAGAAACCGGCTTTGGTCTCCTCGGTACGCGGGGCTTCGGCCGGAACTTCGACGGGCGCAGCTTCGACCGCAACGATTGGCGCAACGACAACCGGCGCGGGTGCTGGCTCTGGTTGCTGGATGATTGGCGCAACTGGAGCAACCGGCTCGGCAAACACTGGCGCAGCAGGCGCTGCCACAACCGGCGCAGGCTCGACAACCGGCTCAACCAAAGGCGCCGGAGCAACCTCGGCAACGAACGCGGCAGGCGCAGGAATTGGCGGTGTCACATGGGGCGCGGCCTCTTCCACCAGCGCCACCGGCTCTTCCGCCACTGGCAAAGTCAGCCACGGTTCGGCGGCCGGGGTCAGCGGCAATTCGGCGGCCACCGGGATTTCAGTCTCAGGCTCGGCCGCCGGTTGCAGCACCGGCTCGGCAATCGGCAGAACGATCGGCGCCGGCTCTTCTTCTATTACGGGAGCAGGCGCAGGGGCCGGCTCAGGAATCGCGGGCGGCTGTTCGACGACGGGTTCCTGCGGTTTCTTACGCAGCCATCCGAACAGGCTTTTCTTCTCGCCAGCCGCAGCTGGGGTCTTCTTGTCGTCGTTGGAACCAAACATGGAGGACGGCTATCTCACGGTAGCGACGCGCCATAAGGGCGCCCCGGCAAATAAATATTCGATGCAGAACAGACTGTGTTTCACCCAGCTTGTTCACGCGCAACATTTTGTCGAGGCGCCAAAGGCACCTCAAAGGTCGATTATTACGAAGGACTGGAACGGCATCGTCGGCGAAAACGCAGAGTTTAGCTGACAAACTCAAAGCTTCTGCCGGAAACCCATACAACCTATCGACTGATCAAAGGCCTGATAGGCGTGGCCGCCAGTAAAACGGATCAGTATCCTAGCACCTCCTCGCCCGCCTAGGCTAAGACCAAGCGGGCAGCCCAACAGGTTAAAAAACGAATGAATGCTCTAGCCCGCCGCGCTGCAGGCCTGCTGCTCAGCACAGTCTGCCTGCCCCTTTCGGCCCTGGCGGCCGACCCGCAACCGACTCACGAATTCACCCTCGATACCGGCCTGCAGGTCGTCGTG
>NZ_JBIUWI010000037.1:0-55291 GCF_044743385.1 Pseudomonas sp. NPDC087639
CCGCGTGCGACGCCGCCGTCCTGCTCCAGCGTCTGGTGAAAAACCTCGCCGACGCCCACGAGATGGACACCACCTTCATGGCCAAGCCGTATCCGGGCCAGGCGGGCAATGGTCTGCACGTGCACATTTCGATTCTGGACAAAGAGGGCAACAACATCTTCGCCAGCGAGGATCCCGAGCAGAACGCCGCGCTGCGACACGCGATCGGCGGTGTGCTGGAGACCCTGCCTGCGCAAATGGCGTTCCTCTGCCCGAACGTCAACTCGTACCGCCGCTTCGGCGCACAGTTCTACGTGCCTAACTCGCCGAGCTGGGGCATCGATAACCGCACGGTTGCGGTACGTGTGCCAACCGGTTCCGCCGACGCCGTGCGTATCGAGCATCGCGTAGCCGGTGCTGACGCCAACCCGTACCTGCTGATGGCCTCGGTGCTGGCTGGTATTCACCATGGCCTGACCAACCAGATCGAACCGGGCGCGCCTGTCGAAGGCAACAGCTACGAGCAGAACGAGCAGAGCCTGCCGAACAACCTGCGCGACGCCCTGCGCGAGCTGGACGACAGCGAAGTCATGGCCCGCTACATCGATCCGCTGTACATCGACGTCTTCGTCGCGTGCAAGGAAAGCGAGCTGGCCGAGTTCGAAAACTCGATCTCTGACCTTGAGTACAACTGGTATCTGCATACGGTGTGATTGTTTGAGGGCCCCAAAAGCCCCTCACCCTAACCCTCTCCCAAAGGGAGAGGGGACTGACGGAGTTGTCTTGAGATATTCAGCGACCTGAACGATCCAGTCGATTATGGATTCGGCAAAGATTTTTCAGGTCGGCGGAGATTCTGAGCATCCCCCAATCGGTCCCCTCTCCCACCGGGAGAGGGCTAGGGTGAGGGCAGCCATCTCAAGCCAGACATCACAGCCAGACAACACCCCCAATTCCCCCTTGTCGAGCCACAACAATGACTACAACCCGCAACGACTGGGAACAACGCTTCCAGTCCCTGAGCATCGAATCCCGCGCCTTCATCAACGGCGAATACCGCCCTGCGATCAGCGGCGACACCTTCGAATGCCTGAGCCCCGTCGACGGCCGTTTCCTCGCCTCCGTGGCCAGCACCGACGAAGCCGACGCCAACCTCGCCGTTGAGGTCGCGCGCCAGTCTTTCGAATCCGGCGTGTGGGCGAAAAAAGCCCCGGCCGAGCGCAAGCGCATCCTGATCCGCTTCGCCGATCTGATCCTGCAACACCAGGAAGAGCTGGCGCTGCTCGAAACCCTGGACATGGGCAAACCGATCAGCGACTCGATGAGCATCGACATCCCGGCGACCGCCAACGCGATCCGCTGGAGCGCCGAAGCCATCGACAAGATCTACGACGAAGTTGCCGCCACGCCGCACGACCAACTGGGTCTGGTTACTCGCGAACCGTCAGGTGTTGTCGCCGCGATCGTGCCGTGGAACTTCCCGCTGATCATGGCCAGCTGGAAATTCGCTCCGGCGCTGGCGGCGGGCAACTCGTTCATCCTCAAGCCTTCGGAAAAGTCGCCGCTGACTGCCATCCGCATCGCTCAGTTGGCGTTGGATGCAGGCATTCCAAAAGGCGTGTTCAACGTTTTGCCAGGCTTCGGTCACACCGTCGGCAAAGCATTGGCGCTGCACATGGACGTCGACGTGCTGGCCTTCACTGGCTCCACGGCGATTGCCAAGCAACTGATGATTTATGCCGGCCAAAGCAACATGAAGCGCGTCTGGCTCGAAGCAGGGGGCAAGAGCCCTAACGTGGTGTTCGCCGACGCACCGGACTTGCGCGCGGCAGCACAAGCGGCGGCCGGCGCCATTGCCTTCAATCAGGGCGAAGTCTGCACTGCCGGTTCGCGCCTGCTGGTCGAGCGTTCGATTCGCGAGCAGTTCATCCCGATGCTGGTGGAAGCGCTGCAAGCGTGGAAACCCGGTCACGCCCTCGACCCGGCCACCACTGTCGGCGCCGTGGTCGATCAGCGCCAACTGGACAACGTGCTGCGCTACATCAGCATCGGTCGCGAGCAGGGCGCTGAACTGATCGCCGGCGGCCAACGCACCCTCGAAGAAACCGGCGGCTTGTACGTCGAGCCGGCGCTGTTCGACGGCGTGACCAATGCCATGACCATCGCCCAAGAAGAAATCTTCGGCCCGGTCCTGTCGCTGATCACTTTCGACACCGCTGAAGAAGCACTGCAAATCGCCAACGACAGCATCTTCGGTCTCGCCGCCGGGGTCTGGACCAGCAACCTGAGCAAGGCGCACACCTTCGCCCGAGGCCTGCGCGCCGGCAGCGTGTGGGTCAACCAATACGACGGCGGCGACATGACGGCGCCGTTCGGTGGCTTCAAACAATCAGGTAACGGTCGCGACAAATCGCTGCACGCGTTCGACAAGTACACCGAGCTGAAAGCGACCTGGATCAAGCTCTGATTTTTCTAAAGCGGTGGTCGCCTTCAATGGGCGACCCTCGGAGAACAATAAAATGAAACAACAACACGTCAACAGCTACTACGCCGCCACCCGCAACGAAGTCATCGACTTCTCGGTTCTGGAAGAAGCGGTGGATTGCGATGTCTGCATCATCGGCGCCGGCTACACCGGCCTGTCCTCGGCACTGTTTCTCAGCGAGGCCGGCTATAAAGTGACCGTGCTGGAAGCGGCGAAAGTCGGCTACGGCGCCAGCGGTCGCAATGGCGGTCAACTGGTCAACTCCTACAGCCGCGACGTCGATGTGATCGAAGAGCGCTACGGCGACAAGACCGCAGAAATCCTCGGCAGCATGATCTTCGAAGGCGCCGACATCATTCGTTCGCGCATCAAGGACTACGACATCAAATGCGACTACCGCCCGGGCGGCATCTTCGCAGCGATGAACAAAAAGCAGCTCAACGGCCTGGCCGAACAGAAGCGAAACTGGGAACGCTACGGCAACCACAACCTGAAGATGCTCGATGCGGCGGACATTCGTCGCGAAGTCGGCTCCGACGCCTACGTCGGTGGCCTCCTCGACCTGCAGGGCGGCCACGTTCACCCACTGAACCTGGCCCTCGGTGAAGCCGCCGCCATCGTGCGTCTGGGCGGCAAGATCTATGAACAATCCGCCGCCGTGGAAATCACCTACGGCGAGCCAAACGTCGTGCGCACCGCCAAAGGCCTGGTACGCGCCAAGTACCTGCTGATCGCCGGCAACGCCTACCTGCCGCAAGGCCTCGACAACCGCGTGACCGCGAAAAGCATGCCGTGCGGCTCACAGATCGTCGTCACCGAACCGTTGACCGAAAAGCAGGCACGCAGCCTGATCACCAACAACTACTGCGTCGAAGACTGCAACTACTTGCTCGATTACTACCGCCTCACTGCCGACAACCGACTGCTCTACGGCGGCGGCGTGGTCTACGGCGCCCGTGAACCGGACGACATCGAACAGCTGATCCGCCCGAAGATCCTCAAAACCTTCCCGCAGCTCAAAGACGTGAAAATCGATTACCGCTGGACCGGCAACTTCCTGCTGACCATGTCACGCATGCCGCAATTCGGCCGCATCGAGAAAAACGCCTACTACATGCAAGGCTACAGCGGCCACGGCGTCACCTGCTCGCACCTGGCTGGCAAACTGATCTCGGAAATGATCCGCGGCGACGCCGAACGCTTCAACGCCTTCGCCTCCCTGCCACACATGCCAATGCTCGGCGGCCGCACCTTCTCAGCCCCGCTGACAGCCCTCGGCGCGGTCTACTACTCCCTGCGCGACCGCTTCGGCCTCTAAGTTACCTCCCCGGCGGCGGCCCCCAAGACCCCGCCGGTTTTTTACCTGACACAACGCTCTACTGTAGGAGTGAGCCTGCTCGCGATGAGGCCAGCCCAGCCATCACCACTCTTCCAGAAACACCACAAATCCTGTGGGAGCGAGCTTGCTCGCGAATGCGATCAATCAGTCAAAAGTGATGTTGAATGTGCCACCGAATCGCGAGCAGGCGAAGGCCTACAGGTCCGCATTGCCAAGGCAGGAAAGACTTTTCCCCCACCATCCATCGAACCTGCTGAGCTACACCATCAAACGTGATTTAATAGCCGCCTTTCACGGTTCCGGGACACGGGAGCAACGTGATCCGCGCCCCGGCGCGTCACCCGCCACCCACCCCCATTACCCTTAAGTACCTCAACATAAGGCAGTCATGGATACGGGTTCTCGACTCAAACTAGTACGCGAAAGCTACAAACTCTCCCAGCGCGAGCTGGCCCGGCGTAGCGGCGTGACCAATGCCACCATCTCCCTGATCGAACAGAATCGCGTCAGCCCCTCCGTCAGCTCCCTGAAAAAGCTGCTCGAAGGCATCCCGATGTCCCTGGCCGACTTCTTCACCTTCGACCAACCGCCGCGTGAGCATCAATACGTCTTCCGCGCCAACGAACAACCCGACCTCGGCCGCCATGGCCTGCGCCTGCTGCTGATCGGCGCCTCCGTGCCGAGCCGGCAGATGCGCTTGCTGCGCGAGCAATACGCACCGGGCGCGAGCTCCGGGGAAGAGCCGATTGTGCATTCGGAAGGTGAGGAGTGTGGGTTGGTGACGCGCGGGACTGTTGAGTTGACCGTGGATGGGTCGGTGAGTGTTTTGAATGCGGGGGATGGGTATTACTTTCCTACGACGCTGCCGCATAAGTTTAGGAATATCGGGGCCGATGAGGCTGAGATTATTAGTGCGAATACGCCGGCGAATTTTTGATAATGCCCCGTGGCCGATATTGGCGACTGGTTACTGCCGGGGTTGTCGAGTTCAGGCAATAAACAAGTGTGGTGGCGGAAATACACTGTGGCGAGGGGATTTATCCCCGATCGGCGACGCAGTCGTCGTAATCCGGGGCGTGCGGGGTGTCTGGAGAAATGAACTCGCCGGGTTGGGGCCGCTTCGCAGCCCATCGGGGATGAATCCCCTCGCCACAAGGGGTGTTTTCCTACGAGTTTTTCAGACTTCAAATTCGGTCGAATCTCAAATCATGGCTTTGTATGTTTGGTACAGGGGCTGCTTCGCAGCCCAGCGGGAGCAAGCTCCCTCGCCACAATGAACACGAAAAAGGGACACCCAGCGGTGTCCCTTTTTATGTGCGCTAAACAGCCGTTACTTCACCTTCCAATCCCCACCCCCACTTTCGCAATCAATCTTCGCCTGCCCCAGATTCTCCGCACCGTAGTAATAAGTAGTCACCTGCGCACCATCAGGAATATTCAACGCCTTGGCGTTTTTATCCTTGCTGGTGGAGTGCGGGTTGGCCAGGGATTCCTGGGTGAGGGTGGCGATGCAGGTGGCCTGGTAATGGTCATCGCACTGTTGGACCTTTTTCTTGACGGCGTTGACCATGTCTTTGCTTTCGTTGCTGCACGACCAGTCGATGGAATTGACGGGCACGCCCTCGTATTCGTAGCAGCTATGGCTGGAGACGGTGGGCACGGAGGCGCTGGAGGAGCGGGTTTCGACGTCGCAGCCTTCGGCCATGACGCAGGTGGGGATGACGCTGAAAGTGGTGATCAGAAGCAGGAATCGAATGTTCATCGGGCTTTCCTCTTCAATGGCGCCGGTTCTGATCAATGAGTGGGCGCTTATGGTTTCGAGATAGCGCAGGGGAAGGAGGTTCAATCAGGTTTTTGATTTGCGCTGTTCGCGTAGACTGAGAAACAATCGGACACATCTAGCGCCCCAAGGATTGGAATATTGCCCATGATTGAAATCTGTAGCGGCAATGGCACATCCGTTTCGCGCATTCGGAGACTTCCATGACGCAAACACTGGAACGCGCAATCGCCATCGCCGCCACTGCGCACGCGGGGCAGGTGGACAAGGGCGGGGCGCCGTACATTTTGCATCCGCTGAAAGTGATGTTGCGCATGACCACGCTGGAGGAGCGCATCGTCGCGGTGCTGCACGACGTGGTCGAGGATTGCGATATCAGCCTGGATGACCTTCGCAAGGAAGGTTTCAGCGAAGAGGTGCTGAGCGCTATCGAATCAGTTACCAAAGTGCCGGGCGAGTCCTATGAGGATTTCGTCGAGCGCGCGGCGCAGAACCCGATCGGCCGGGTCGTGAAACTGGCGGATCTGGAAGAGAACAGCGACTTGTCGCGGATCGCTTCGCCGAGTTGGGAGGATCTGGAACGAGTCGAAAAATACCGTCGCGCAATCGGTCGGTTGCGCTCATAAAAATGGACACGCCCCTGTAGGAGCTGCCGAAGGCTGCGATCTTTTGATCTTGTTTTTTAGATTCAAAGTCAAAAGATCGCAGCCTGCGGCAGCTCCTACACGGGATCGTGTCGGGTCAGTTGAATAGCCAGGAAGGCGAATATGAAATCCATTCTATGTTTGTTGATCGCCGCCGGTTTTGGCGCTGTGTTGCAGTCCCTCGGTGTACCTCATGGGTTGCTGCTGGGGTCGATCCTTGTCACGGCATTGGTCGTCACTAAATCCGGTTTTGCACCCGCGACACCTTATGGTTTGGGCTACATCCAGGTCACGCTGGGCATCGCCACCGGGCTGATGTTCGAAGCGTGGGACGGTGCGACGGCGTCGACGATGTTGCCGAGCCTTGGCGTGTTGCTGCTGTGCTTGACGGTGCAGATTGCCTTGGCCGGATGGTGGCTGACGCGCGGGGCAGGGTGGAACCGCACGGACGCGCTACTCGCGGTGTATCCGGGGGCGCTGGCGGCGGTGTTTGATTTGCTTGAGTCGGAGAAGGCGTCGAGCAAGGTAATCATCGTGCACCTGATGCGGTTGCTGTTGATCACGGTGTTGGTGAGCTTTTTGATTCCGGGGCAGGTGTCGGTTGCTGCTGTTGATAGCGATCCGTTGACCACCGGCATGGCGTTGACGGTTTTCTCGGTAATCGGCTTGAGCGTCGTCCTCGGTCGATTGCTGCTGCTAATCGGCGTGCCGGCGCCATTTATGCTCACGGCGATCATCATCACCGCAGTCTTTGTAAAAGCAGGCTGGCTGCAGGGCTTTCACATGCCGGACTGGAGTTTGAATCTGGCAGCCCTGGTGCTCGGCGTACGGATTGGATCGCGGTTTAAGGGTTTGGGCCTCAAGGAATTGGGGCTGCATGGTCGTACGGCGCTGGTGTCGGTCGGGTTGATGATTGTGGTGGCGGCGGCATTTGCCGAAGGGGCGGCGCGATGGTTGGGCAGCGATCCGCTGTCTCTGTGGCTGGCGTACATGCCGGGGGCGATCGAGACGATTGCGATTGTCGCGTTTGCCGGCGGGCTGAATGTGGTGTTTATCCTCACTCACCACTTGGCGCGGATGGTGCTGCTGCATTTTGCGCCGGCGTTGTTGGTGCAGGTGCGGCGGGTGCGGGAAGAGTCCTGATTACACATCATCCGTCGCGGTGAGGGAGTTTGCTCCTTCACCGCTTAAATGAGTTTGTCACTGGTGAACTACACTATTTGATTACCCCGCATCACAGCCAACGCCAGGCCCCGCCGGAGGTAATCATGAACCGTTTGTCGTCCACCGCTCTCTTGATCGCCGCTCTTTGCGCCACGCAAGCCAATGCGCAAACCATCGTCCCGCTCAAGGGCCAGACTTCGCAACAAACCCAGATCGACATGAACGACTGCCATTCGGTCGCCGCCAGTTCCACCACTTCAACCCCGCAAACCGGTGGTCGCCTGAGGGGCGCTGCCGTCGGTGCTGCTGCCGGTGCAACAGCGGCTGAGGTGCGCGGTCGCCAGCACGACGAGTTTTATGATGCGGACGACGATGATCGCAAGCAGGATTACCGGCAGAACCGCGCCGGGCAATCGGCTGCCGCCGGCGCGGTGGTGGGTGGTGCGCGACAGCGTCAGGATCGACGTGCGCAGAGCAAGACTGATGCAGCAGCCAGTTCCAGTGCTTACACCGGGTGTCTGCAAGGGCGCGGCTATCAGGTCACGCCTTGACGGCTTGGTTTGTGCGCTTCGAGCAGGCGCATCATCAACGCGCTGTAGAGCGTGACCAGAATGAACAGACCCATGCGCACGGCGAACGCGCTGTAGACGTCTTTGCCCGCGGCGCTGTCCTGCACCGATTGGCCGAGCAGGATGATCATCGTCACCAGGGTGTTGAGCCAGAAGCCGGGGCTGAAGGTTGTCGGGCTGAGGCGATAGAGTTTGCGCGCCAGCCACAGCCCGAACAGCAGCGTCCACAGAAAGAACATCCACACATGCACGAACAGGCTCAAGCCACACCAGAGCAGCACGGCCAGCAAGCCTCCGAGCAGGGTCGAGCCGAGCAGTTCGCGGCCGGCGTGATGGGTGTGGGGCGTGGAGTTTTGCTGGCCGAGGCTGACGGCTTTGAGGATGATCGGCAGGTAACTGGCCGGGTCGCTCAGGGCCAGTAGAAACGTCGGCATGACGATCAGGGTGGCGCGCAGAGCCACACGCGGGACTTCATCGGCGGGTAAGGCGGGCGGCTTCGGCGGGACGGGGCTGTCGGGCCGTTCTGGAAACAGTGTATGGCTGATGCCCACCACCGCGACCGCCAGCAACAGGCCTTTGACCAGCGCGCCGATCACCGCCATCGCCAGATCGAATTCGGCAAATCCGGCGGCAGAAATCATGGTCATGCCGATCACCAGAAAGGTCACGATCAACGGGTTACCGCCGCGCAGGCCAAAGCGAAACACCACAAACAAACCGAGCCCAATCAACAACACACCACTCACCGGGTAATAGCGCAGCAACGGCACCAGCAGCAGGCCGATGCTCGTTGTCAGCGCAGCGACCAGCGCCAGCACCAGTGCGCCTTTGAGCGGTAATGGCCTTGGCAGACTGGCCAGCAACAACACCGCCAGCACGGGCGAAATAAACGCCAGCGGAAGCGCCAGCGCATAACTGGCGGCGGTACACAGCGCGGTGCCGAACGCCAGGCGCAAGGCCCGTTGCGCCGGAACGCTGCGCTCAGTAGGCATACGACAGCCAGCTCATCAGCCCTACAAACAAGCGCCCCAACGGGTTGAGCGGATTGCCTTCGCTGGGGAAGGCCATGACTTCCGCCTGACCGCCGGCACGGATGGCGCGGCTGTCGATCAGGCGTTTTTTCGCCTCTTCAGTGAATTCGATGATCACCGGAAAACGTTGCGCCGGACGCAGCCAGTCGCGGCTGTTCTGGATGCTCGGCAGGGTGCCGGGCGCCGGCGTCTGGCCGACACTGACGCCATAGCCGACGCTGCGCACCCGGCCGTCGAGGACTTCGCCGGGCAGTGCGTCAAGGACGATGGCCACCGGGGTTCCAGGTTGCACGCGGCCGAGGTTGTTTTCAGTGAGGTCGGCGCTGACCCATACGTCGTGGATCGCTATCAGGGTCATCAGCGGGCTGCCGGCGGCGGTGAACTGGCCGACGTCGGTGCGCAGGTCGGTGATCAACCCGGCCGAGCGTGCGCCGATGCGGGTGTTGGCCAGATCCAGCTCGGCTTTGGCCAGTGCCGAGGCGGCGCTGCGTAACTGCGCGTTGGTGTCGGTATTGCCACCTTCCTGTTCCTGCGCCCGTTGCACTTCGGCGCGGGCGGCGGCAACTTGGGCGACCGCTTGTTCACGGTTGGCTCGCGACACCTCAAGAAGACGGACAGAGACCGTGCCGGGATCTTGTTTGTACAAACCCTCGAGGCGCTGATTGTCCTGTCGTGCCTTGAGTTCGTTGGCTTGCGCGGCCCTTAAGGAAGCCTGTGCCGAGGCGATTCCGGCGGTGCTGGCGCCGACCTGACGTCGGGTCGATTCCAGATCGGCTTTTGCTCGATCGACGGCGATTTGCAGCGGCTGTGGATCAAGTTCGAAGAGGGTGTCGCCCGCTTTCACATCCTGGTTGTTGCGCACGTTGACCCGAATCACCCGACCCGCGACTTCCGCCGCCACCGGAATCACGAACGCACCGACCCGCGCCTGCTGGGTGTAGGGCGTGTAGCGGTCGGCGAGCAAATACCAGGCCAGGCTCAGTACGATCAGCAGTAGCACCCAGCGGATGCCTTTTTTCGCTGCGTCGGGCTGGACAGGGGCAGGAGCGGGCGTCGTGTTTTCAGTCATGGCGGCTTTCCTGCGATGGAAGGGGATACGCCGGTTCGGCGGGGGGCGCGGTGAGCAAATCGCCCCAATCGGTGCGTTGTTGCATCTGTTGTCGGGTCGGCTCGTCGATCTGCGGCGCGTTGCTCTGCCAGCCGCCTCCGAGGGATTTGTACAGAGCGATCAGATTGCTCACGGCGTTGCTGCGGCTGACCAGATAGTTGTCCTGTAACTCCAGCAGCGCACGTTGGGCGTCGAGCACTCGCTGAAAGTCCGAATAACCTTCGCGGTATTGCGTGTTGGCCAGCACCAGCGAACGCCGCGCTGCGCCTTCGGCCTCACGCAAAATGCGTTCGCGTTCCAGCGCCTTGCTCAAGCCACTGGCGGCGTCGTCAGCCTCGCGCGCGGCTTGCCGAACCTTGTCGCGATAGGCTTCGATCAGTTGTTGCAAGCGCGCGTCCTGCACCCGCACGTTATTGCGGATGCGGCCGTAATCGAAGATGTTCCAGCGCAGGCTCGGGCCGCCAATCAGGTCGAGGCTGCGTGGGGTGGCGCCGAGGGAATCAGTCGACCAGACGATGCTGCCGAGCAAAGTCAGCGACGGGTACAGATCAGTCTCGGCAACACCGACCAGCGCCGATTGCGCGGCGACATTCAGTTCCGCCGCGCGCACGTCCGGGCGGCGCATCAGCAGGTTGGCCGGGACGTCTTGCAGCACGGCGCGATCCAGCAAAGGAATCAGCCCGGTTTGTTCGGCCAGCATCGCCGCGCCACCGGGCGGCTGGCCGACGAGCACCGCCAGGGCATTGCGCGTGCGCAGCAATTGGTCTTCGAATGCCGGAATGCTGCTAAGCGTGCCGAGGTATTGGGTTTTCGCCTGTTGCAGGTCGAGTTCGGCGCTCTGGCCGCTGGTGAAAAGCTTTTCGGTGATCTCGAAATTGCGTTTTTGCTGGACGGCGTTTTCCCGGGCGACGCGCAGTCGTGCTTCGGTGGTGCGCAGGGAAAAATAGGTGTCGGCGACTTGCGCGCGCAGCAGTACAAGGGCGTCTTCGTAGTTGGCCTGAGCGGCGAAGTAGCTGGCATCGGACGATTCGATGGCGCGACTGAAGCGCCCCCAGAAATCCAGCTCCCAACCGATATCGAACGCGGCGCTGTGTTGCCAGAAGTGCAGATCCTGCGGGTTGCTGCCGCCGGACTGGTGACGGTCGATGTAGAGGCTGTCGACCCCGACCTGTTGCAGTTGCGGGTAGCGGCCGCTTTCGGCGATGCCCAGTTGGGCGCGGGCTTCGAGCACCCGCAGGCCGGCGATTTTCAGGCTGCTGTTATGTGCATCTGCTTCGGCAATCAGGCGATCCAGCACCGGGTCGGCGAATACCTGCCACCACTGGCGCAGGTCTGGCTGGGCCGCACGTTCGCTGGCCTGCTCCAGCGCTGCGCTGTTCCACTGCTTGCTCCAGGCTTCGGCCGGCGGCTGGAAATCCGGCCCCAGACGCACACAGCCGCTGAAGCTCAGCGCGCCGAGCAACAACAGGTGACCGGGCCGCGTCAGCAGGGCTGTCGGTGCAGGCATTGCGTGTGTCCCCAATCGCCAATATCACTGGAGCATAGACCGCGAATTGCAGGTTGTTCGGGCGAATCTGCTGCTACGCTTTTCAGGCACGGCATCCCGCCAAAACAGGTACGAAACCATGGACACTACCCAAGATCCGGTAACGCCGACCACCACCGCCAACTGGCGCTTCAAGGTCGGTGTGGCGATCATCTGCCTGATGCTCGGTTCGTGGCTGATGGTGCCACTGGCCGCCGCCCTTGATGTGCCCGGCTCGAAAGTGGCGGCGCTGACCGGTGTGCTGTTTATCAGTAACAAAGTGCTGTTGCTGCTGGTGATCGCGGTGATGGGCAAGGCCGGATTCGCCGAGCTCAAGCGCAAGATCGGCGGTTATGTCTCGGGGATGATTCCGACACCGGTCGACGAGGTCGGGCCGCTGCGGCACAGGATCGGCGTGGTGATGTTTTGCCTGCCGTTGCTTGTCTCGTTTCTGGAACCGTATTTCGATAACTTCTGGCCGGGGTTGCGGCCCAATCTGTGGCAGCTGCAATTGCTTGGGGATCTGATGTTCGTTGGCAGTTTCTTTGTGCTGGGCGGCAACTTCTGGGAGAAGGCCCATGCGCTGTTTGTGCGTAAGGCGCGGGTGGTTTCGCCTTGAGATACGGTGAAGGAGCTTGCTCCTTCACCTTTCTCCGCTAAATGAGGTGTGCGGCAAAGCCCTGCTTACCGGGCGCAACATCATCCTTCAACGTCAACCCCGGGATCTCGTAATCCCCCGCATTCTGCTGCCTGAACGCAATCGGCCGGGCACTCCACAACTCATCCAGTCGGCGCCCCAGTTCATCCGTTGTCTCGGTAAACCGGGCGTCGTCCATGCGGCTGGTGCGATAGACAAGGAAGGGGGGCAGCACGTCAAAACCGGGGTAATGCAGAACTCCGTGCTGAATCGGGAACAACAGGTCATCCATCGGCCCATTGATTCCGCGCGGGCTGTAATGCGATTCCCAGCCACCAGTGGTGACCATCAACATCGCCCGTTTGCCTTTCATTTTCCCTTCGCCATAACGCTCGCCCCAACGGCTGTCGGAGTGTTCGCCAACGCCATAGGCAAACCCGTAGGCGTAGACGCGTTCGACCCAGCCCTTGAGGATCGCCGGCATCGTGAACCACCACAGCGGGAATTGCAGAATCAGCGCATCGGCCCACAGCAGTTTTTCCTGCTCGCGGGCGATGTCGGCGGCTTGCGTGCCTTGGGCGTAGGCGAGTTTCGAGTCAAGGGAGGCGTGGAACGGTTTGCTGTTATCACGCTGTGGGGCGTCGTCGGCATCGAGGATGGCTTTCCAGTTCATCGCGTAAAGGTCGGAGACTTGCACGTTGTGGCCGGCGGCTTCGAGGCGCTGAACGGTGAAGTCCTTGAGCGCACCGTTGAGGGACGTGGGTTCGGGGTGGGCGTAGACCAGTAGTACATTCATTTTTAAAGCTCCGTGGCTGAGTGGGAGCAGGATCAGCGTTCCATAGGTATATTGGAAATGAATGTCTGATATGTCTGGTATAGCCATGAATAATTTGAGACGGCTGGATATCAATCTGCTGTTGACCCTCGATGTGCTGCTGTCCGAGCACAACGTCACCCGCGCGGCGCAACGGCTGAACCTGTCGCAGCCCTCGGTGAGCGTCCATTTGGCCAAGCTTCGCGACATCTTCGGCGATCCGCTGTTGCTCCCTGGCCCGCGGGGTATGCGCCCGACGGCGCGAGCCGATGAGTTGCGCGAGCCTTTGCGCGAGGCGCTGGAAGCACTGGAACGGGCGGTGGCCCCGGCCACTGTGTTCGACCCCGCACTGGCGACCCAGACCTGGAGAGTCGCGGCAACCGACTACGGTGAATCGACCATTCTTCTGCCGGCGCTGAGCAGTTTACGTGCGCAGGCACCGGGCACTCGGCTGGCGGTTATCGACCTGATGCCAGCGCAATTGGTCAAGCAAGCGGAGCAGGGCGTGTTCGATCTGGCGCTGCACATCACCGAAGACGCGCCGCTGGACCTGCATCAACGGGTGCTGTTTAGCGAGCGTTACGTGTTGGCCGGGCGTCTCGGGCATCCCGGTTTGACGGGTAAACCGAGCTGCGATGAGTTCTGCGCACTGGAACATGTGCTGGTGTCGCGAGAGGGCGGGAGCTTTTTCGGGGTGACTGACAAGGTGCTGGCCGACGTGGGGCTGTCGCGCAAAGTGGTGCTGTCGGTGCCGCACTTTCTGATGGTGATGTCGGTGCTGGCGAGCACCGATCTGGTGGCGATGCTGCCGTCACGGCTGGTGCGGGGCAACTCGGCATTGCAAGTGGTCGAGGCACCGCTGCAGGTGCCGGGCTACGAAATGGCGATGTTCTGGGACGAGCGACTTCACCGTGATCCCGCGCACAAGTGGTTTCGCGAGCATCTGGCGGCGTCGGTTTAATGCCTCAGGCGTGGCCCAAAGCGATCGCGAACGACACGACGATCATGCAAGCAAACGCGAAATTGAGATTCATAAGGTGGTCATCCTGAGCCTGTTGAGAGTGGGGCCATTCTGAACAGGCTGAATGCAAAGGAAAAATTCGGCTTTGTGATTCCAATGATCGAAACAATTGATATCCGCCGATTTGTGTTTACCCGAGGCTTTCGCTAGTCTCGGCGAAAACCTGCAACTACAAGCATAAACAGGCAGAACCATGCACGATCATTCGGTCACCGAACTTCCCTCCCTGCGCCGGCAGAAAATCCTCCTGATCCTCGAACGTGACGGCAAGGTCATGGCCTCCGAGTTGAGCCAGCATTTCGCCGTGTCCGAGGACACCATCCGCCGCGACCTCGCCGAGCTGGATAACGCCGGCCTGGTGCAGCGGGTACACGGCGGCGCGTTGCCGAGGCCGAAAGACACCGGCAAGGATTACTTCACCCGCATCAGTGAGACCGACGAGGTGAAAACCCGCCTGGCGCAACTCGCTGCCGGGAGGGTGAAGGATGGCCAGATCGTGCTGTTCGATTCCGGCACTACCACGTTGCAGATCGCGCGTTCGTTGCCGGCGGATATCAAGATCACAGCGGTGACCACGTCGCCGATGACCGCCATCACCCTCGCCGAATACAAGGGCATCAAGGTAATCCTGGCTGGCGGGCAGTTGAACCTGGCGACGATGTCGGTCAGCGGCCACGAGACCGTGCGCCTGCTGCAAAGCATCAAGGCTGATCTGCTGTTTACCGGGGTGTGTGCGATTCATCCGGAGGTGGGGTTGAGCTCGCTGTATTTCGATGAGGTGCCGGTGAAGCAGGCATTGTTCGAGAGCGCCGCGCAGGTGATCGCAGTGACCACGGCGGACAAGCTGGGCGCGGTGGAGCCGTTTGTGGTGGCGCCGTGCACGCGGGTGCATACGTTGATTACCGAGCGGCACCTGGCGTCGGGGAGTGTCGAGGATTACCGGCGATTGGGGATCGAGGTGGAGCAGTTGCCGGATTGAGGTTTGTAGTGAGGCTGCCGGCCTCTTCGCGAGCAGGCTCGCTCCCACATTGGAATGCATTTCAAATGTGGGAGCGAGCCTGCTCGCGAAAGGGCCAGTGCAATCAACGCAACTTTTCGAGCATCTGGTAGTACCACATCCCCGCCGCCAGTAACGGATTGCCCAGCAAATCCCCCATCGGCACGCGAATGTGCTGGCACGCCGCAAACGTATCGAACTGCTCCATCTGCCCGGTGATCGCCCGACTCATGATTTCGCCCATGATGTGGGTCGAGGCGATGCCGTGCCCGGAGTAACCCTGGCAGTACCAGACATTGTCCGAAAGCTTGCCCAGTTGCGGGATGCGGTTGATCACGATGCCCATCGCGCAGCTCCACTGGTAGTCGATCTGCACGCCTTTGAGCGCCGGAAAAGTCTGCTCGATGCACGGGCGCAGTTCGGCGGCGATGTCGCGCGAGTCCTTGCCGCTGTAGTTGGCGCCGCCGCCGAACAACAAGCGGCCGTCGGCGGTGAGGCGGTAGTAATCGAGGACGAAACGGCAGTCGTACACCGCCAGATCTTCAGGGTTGATCTGCCGCGCCAGATCGCCGAGCGGGGCCGTGGTGACGATGCCGCCCATGGCCGGAAAAATCTTGCCCTTGAGCTGGCCCGGTTCGAGTTTGTGATAGACGTCGCCGGCGAGCATTACCTGATTGGCGTCGATCTGGCCGTGGGCGGTTCTGACCCCAGGCGTATCGCCGTGAATGATCTCTAGCACTTCGCTGTTTTCGAAGATCAGCGCACCCAGACTTTCCGCCGCTCGCGCTTCGCCGATGCACAGGTTGAGCGGGTGCAGGTGCATGTTGCGAGTGTTCTTGATCGCGCCGTGGTAGAGGTCGCTTTGCAGCAGGTCGCGCACCTGGCTGCGGTCGAGCAGGCTGACTTCATCACCCAGTCCGCGTCGCACGGCTTCTTCGTAATCGCTGCGCAGATCGGTCATGTGGCTGGGTTTGTAGGCGGCGTGCAGATGACCGTGTTTGAGGTCACAAGCGATGCCGTATTTCTCGACGCGCTGTTTGATGATCTCGTGCCCGCGCCAGCGCAGATGCCAGATGAAATCGTCGACCTCATCACCCAGTTTCGGGCGCATCTGTTTGCGCATCGCGCCATCGCCAGAGAGGCTGCCGGTGACCTGGCCGCCATTGCGCCCGGTGGCGCCCCAGCCGATTTTGTTGCTCTCGACGATGGCGACTTTCAGGCCTTTTTCGGCGAGTTCGACAGCGGTGGCGACGCCGGTGAAACCGCCGCCGATGATCACCACATCGACTTTGTGCCGGCCTTGCAGGGTCGGGTAGTCGGTGTCCTGGTTGAGGGTGGCGGTGTAGTAGGAATTGCAGCGATTGGTCATGTCAGTGTCCACACAAAATTCGAGTTCGGTACGCGGTCTCACAGGGGAGATGTGAATATTCAGGCCTCGGTGAGATACCAGCGCCAATCCTGCTCACCCACTTCAGCCATGAACTGCCGGTACTCAGCGCGCTTCACCGCCAGATAAACCCCAAGAAATTCCTGCCCCAACGCATCCCGCGCCCAACTTGAATTTTCCAGCGCCTGCAGCGAAGTCAGCCAATCGGTCGGCAGTAATTCCTTCGCTTGCGCATAGCCGTTGCCCTCGACCGGTGCGCCCGGATCAAGGTTTTCGCGAATGCCGCGATGAATGCCGGCAAGGATTGCCGCTGCCGCCAGATACGGATTGGCGTCGGCGCCGCAGATACGGTGTTCGATGTGTCGGGTGTTGGCCGGGCCGCCGGGCACGCGCAGGCTGACGGTGCGGTTGTCGACACCCCAGGTCGGCGCCAGTGGCGCATAGCTGTTGGCCTGAAAACGGCGATAAGAGTTGGCATTCGGGCAGAACAGCAGCAGCGAATCGAGCAAGGACGCGAGCATCCCGCCAATCGCCGTGCGCAGCAGCGGGGTACCGGCCGGGTCTTCGGAGGCGAACAAGTTACGGCCTTCGGCATCGGCGAGGCTGACGTGCATGTGCATGCCGGTGCCGGCCAAATCATCGAACGGCTTGGCCATGAATGTCGCTTGCATGCCGTGCTTGTGCGCCACGGCTTTGACCAGGCGCTTGTAGCGCACCGCTTGATCCATCGCCTCCAGCGCATCGCCATGTTCGAGGGTGATTTCTACCTGACCCGGCGCGTATTCCGAGATCGCCGTGCGCGCCGGAATGCCGTGCAGTTTGCAGGCGCCGTAAAGGTCGGCAAGGAACGGTTCGATCTGCTCCAGTTCACGCAAACCGTAGACCTGGGTGTGTCGCGGTCGACCGCCGTCAGCATCCAGCGCCGGTTGCGGGCGGCCGTTGTGATCGCGTTTGGCGTCGAGCAGATAGAACTCCAGTTCGCAGGCCATCACCGGGTAATAACCCTCTGCTTTGAGCGCGTCGACCACCTTGATCAACAGGTGGCGCGGGTCGGCGATGCTCGCCGGCATGCCCTCGGTGGGGTGCATGCTGACCTGCACCGCAGCGGTCGGAATCTGCCGCCACGGCAGGCGCACCAGACTGCCTTCCAATGGATAGGCGCGGCAGTCGATATCGCCGACATCCCAGACCAGACCGGAGTTTTCGACGTCTTCACCCTGTACGGTCAGACCGAGAATAGTGCTGGGCAGCGGGCGGCCGCTTTCATACACGGCGAGCAGTTCTTCACGGTGCAACAGCTTGCCGCGCGGTACGCCGTTGGCATCGAGGATGAACAGTTCGATCATGTCGATATCGGGGTTCTGTTCAAGGAACAGGCGTGCGTCTTCAATGGCTGCGAATTTCATAATCAATCACTCAAATGGCGCCGCACAGGCGCGCAGATTCGGGCCGGACGCGATGGATGGCGTCCTGGCAGGGATTTCAAAAAGGTCTTCAGTCAGTCAGACGCGACGATGAACCTGTGGCGAGGGGATTTATCCCCGATGGGGCGCGAAGCGGCCCCCAAAAGGCGTGACTGCTACGCAGTCCATCGGGGATAAATCCCCTCGCCACAGGCCATCATCCAGTTTGTGTTGTTGACTGACGGTAATCAGGAAATCAGCAGGCGATATCCGGCGGGCGTGCGGAGTGACGCAGCTTGGAACGGCGCAGGGCCATAGGGAGATTGACGATGCGATTCATGCGCGGCCTCTTTGACAGAGGGCGCACACAGCGGAGACGTTCAACGATTTTGGTTGTTGTAGTGACGTACTCATGACGCGTGTTTCCGTTGGCGGAAAACTTCGGTGGCGGGACTGACCCGCCGACCGGTGTGCCCGGATAGTAAGGGGCATTCCTCGGGCGTGTAAACGATTGATTGCGCATCGGCGATGCGACGGTTGTTTAGCGCAACAGGTGAAAGCCCAGCCCGACAAGGGCGCAAACGATCAACACTTCAATCACACCACGCTTGAAAACGAACAGCGCCAATGCCGCCATGACTGCCAGCGCTATCGAAAAAACATCCGGTTGCCCGGCGAAACCGCTCGGCCAGAACACGTGATACGCGAAAAAACACGCGAGGTTGAGAATCACCCCGACCACTGCCGCCGTGATCGCGGTCAGCGGCGCAGTGAACTTCAGTTCATTGTGAGTCGATTCCACCAGCGGCCCGCCGGCGAGAATGAACAGAAACGAAGGCAGAAAGGTGAACCACGTCACCAGCGTCGCTGCTATTGCGCCAGCGGCGAACGCATGTTCCGCGCCGAATACCGGTTGCACATAACCGCCGATGAAGCCAACAAACGCCACCACCATGATCAGCGGCCCCGGGGTGGTTTCGCCAAGCGCCAGGCCGTCGATCATCTGCGTCGGCGTCAACCAGCCGTAATGCCCCACCGCGCCCTGATAGACGTAGGGCAACACTGCATAGGCCCCTCCAAAGGTCAGTAATGCGGCTTTGGTGAAGAACCAGCCCATCTGCGTGAAAGTGCCGTCCCAACCGAACAACGCCGTCAGCAAGGCCATGGGCAAACACCACAGCGCCGCGCCGACCAATGTCAGCCGCGAGAGCCGCGACAGACTGAATCGAGCGTGTTCGGGCGTCGGGGTGTCGTCATCAATCAACGCCGGGCCAAAGGATTTTTCACTGCTGCGCTGGCCGCCGTTATCGAATCGCTGCGGCGCCAGACGCCCGCCGAGATAACCGATCAACGCGGCGCCGAGCACGATCAGCGGGAACGGCACATTGAACGCAAAAATCGCCACGAACGAGGCCCCGGCAATCGCCCAGAGCCAGCCATTTTTCAAGGCCCGCGAGCCGATGCGATGGGCCGCGTGCAGCACAATCGCCGTCACCGCCGGTTTGATCCCGTAAAACACCCCGGCCACCGCCGGCACGTCACCGTAGGCGATGTACAGCCATGACAGCGCAATCAGGATAAACAGCGACGGCAGCACAAACAGCACGCCCGCAATCACGCCGCCCCAGGTGCGATGCAACAACCAGCCGATGTAGGTCGCCAGTTGTTGAGCCTCGGGGCCGGGCAGCAACATGCAGTAGTTGAGGGCGTGGAGAAAACGTCGTTCGGAGATCCAGCGGCGGCGTTCGACCAACTCCTGATGCATGATCGCGATTTGCCCGGCGGGGCCGCCGAAACCGATACAGCCGAGCTTGAGCCAGAAGCGCCAGGCCTGACGCAGGGTGACGGGATCGGGGCGGGGAAGATCCTGCGGCGGTGTACTCAAGTGCGGCTCCTGAGTCGAATTCTGGCGGAGCCGCTATCTAATCAGGCTTTTGTTAAATCCAATAGTGCTCAGACAAGGCTGTGGCTGGCCGATCAACTCAGGACGTAATCGACGGGCGTCAAGGCCGGTGGCAGTTGTGCAACACCCAGTTCAGCCAGAATGTCGCGCTCGATCGTGCGGACCAGAGCATCGGTTGGCAGGTCGTTTTCATCGCGGCCGAATGGGTCTTCCAACTCATCGGCTATCGCATCCAGACCGAAAAAGGTGTAGCTGACAATCGCGGTGAACAGCGGCGTCAGCCAGCCCAGTGGCTCGGCCATGGCGAACGGTAACAGGATGCAGAACAGGTAAATCGTGCGGTGCAGCAGCAAGGTATAGGGGAAGGGCAGCGGCGTGTTCTTGATCCGCTCGCACACGGCTTGAGCTTGCGTGAGGCTGGTCAGGTGATTGGCCAGCAGCATGTAGCGCCATTCGCTTAATGCGCCGGCCTGTTGCAGATCGGAGCATTGTTCGCCAATCCGGTGCAGGATCTGTGCGCTGTAGTCGGGCACCTGAGCGTCGGGTTTCGGGTCGACCCACGCGCCGCTGGCCGCCGCCTCGTCTTCACGCCGCAGTCGCGCGTTGAGGGCGTGGGCGAAGCCGCACAGATTGAGCAGCAGCGGCCGGCGTTGCTCCGATTCGCGGATGATGTGGGTTTCGCGAATGATCGAGCGCACATGGACGATCACTTCGCCCCAGGCCTTGCGCGCTTCGTACCAGCGGTCATAGCAGGCGTTGTTACGAAAACTCATGAAGATCGACAGCGACAAGCCCAGTAGCGTGAAGGGCGTGGCGTTGACCTTGGTGAAGCTGCTGGGATGGAGGATTTCCACCAGCACAATCGCCGACGCCAGCAGGGTGACCATCAGGGTGCGCAAGGCGATTCGCTTGGCAATCGAACCCTTGAGGGTAAAAAGGATGGCGAACTGACTGACCTTGGGTCTGATGATCATGCTGGGTGATCCCGATTACGCGTGGACGTGACGCATCAACCGCCGGTCATGTTCATGAATCGCACGATTTGTACGTCATCGTTCACTTCAAAGTTGTGCCTGTAGGGCTTGAGCTTCATCGCTTCGATGATCGCTTTCTCCAGACGTTCCGGTTGCCCGGGATGGGCGCGCAGCACGGCTTTCAAGTCCAGCGAATGCTCGTTACCTAGACACAGTAGCAAACGCCCCTCCACCGTCAGCCTCACCCGGTTACAGGTAGCGCAGAAGTTGTGGCTGTGCGGAGAAATAAAACCCAGGCGAATCTGCGGGGCTTCGGCCAGCCGCCAGTAGCGCGACGGGCCTTGGGTCGATTCGGCCGAGTCGATCAGGGTGTAGCGTTCGGCGATCCGTTCGCGCACTTGTGCGCTAGAGAAAAACGATTCGGCGCGGCTGTGTTCGTCAATCACGCCCAGCGGCATTTCTTCAATGAAAGAAATGTCCAGCTCACGGTCGATGGCGAAGCTCACCAGATCATTGATCTCTTGATCATTTCGGCCCTGCATCACCACGCAGTTGAGTTTGGTGCGAGTGAAACCGGCCTTGCGCGCAGCATCGATACCCTCGATGACCTGCGCCAGATCGCCGGTGCGGGTCATCTGTTTGAAGCGCTCAGGGCAGAGGCTGTCGAGGCTGACGTTGAGGCGTTTAACGCCGGCGTCGAACAGCGGCGCGGCGAGTTTGCCCAGTTGTGAGCCGTTGGTGGTCAGGCACAATTCGCGCAGGCCGGGCAGGGCGGCGATCTGCTCGCACAGTTGCACCACGCCGGGACGGATCAGCGGTTCGCCGCCAGTGAGACGGATCTTGCGCGTGCCCAGTGCGACGAAGCTTTGTGCCAGTTGGAAGATTTCCTCCAGCGTCAGCACTTGCTGGCGCGGCAGAAACTGCATGTCTTCAGCCATGCAATACACACAGCGAAAGTCGCAACGGTCGGTCACCGACATGCGCAGGTAGTCGACGCGGCGATTGAAGCCATCGATCAAAACGCGCTCTGACATGACAGCCTCGCTGTGGGGAAAACCGCTAACCGCGGATCTGGACGGCGCAGGGTATGGGCAATGTCGAACAGCGTCCAATCACTCTTAATGACCGGGTGATTGATGCCGTCGATGATCAGCAGAACACCACAAAAAGACTGTGGGCTTGAGATTTACTGCGCCCCAAACATCGCCGTCCAGTAAATCCCTGCATCGCTCCTCGGGTCGGTCGCATAAGCGGCGCCGAGTTCCTTGTACTGCGGGTTCATCAGGTTGGCGCAATGGCCGGGGCTGGCGAGCCAGCCGTCGACGACTTTGCCCACAGTGTCCTGGCCGGCGGCGATGTTTTCGCCGACCAGTTGACCGCTGTAGCCGGCCAGTTCGGCGCGGTCACCGGGGGTGCGGCCGTCGCGGTCCTTGTGGTCGAGGTAGTTTTTGTTGGCCATGTCGCGGCTGTGATCCTGGGAGACCGTGCCCAGCGTCGCGTTCCAGGCCAGCGGTGCGGCAGCGGCGAAGGCCTGGCCGCCGCACTGGCGTGGCTGGCTGCGTGCGACGTTGAGCTGCTCAAGCAGTTTTTGCCCTTCACCCTGCGCATCGCCAAGTTTGGCCGACAACAATGGCCGCGCCAGCACAACGCGCCAATCGCGATCAGCGCGGCTGACACCGACATCGACGAACTGCGGATCGAGCACCACCTGACAGAAACTTTCTTGAATCGCCTGCATCGCCGACGCCGCATCGCGCGGGCCGTTGAGGGTGATCGCCTGTACGTTGACCATCGGGTAACTGGCGCTGGCCATGGCTTGCTGCAAATTGACAGCCCCACTGGCCGGTAGCCGCAGTCGCGGATCGGCCGACAGCGGTGGCAGTTCGCTGGATGCCTGAGCACCGCAACGTTGCGGTTCGCTGCGGTACTTGTTGATCGACTCGATCAGTTGCGACTCGTCGCTGGCCATGGTCGAGGCGGCAAAGGCCAGGCCGGCGGACAACGCGGCAAAGCGCAAAACGGATGGCATGAAGCGCATGGAGATCTCCCTTGAGCTGAATGCGCCCATGATGCGCGAAACGCCCCCGGTGGGTGCAATGTCTTTTTCTTGATTTGGCGGATTTTTCAGCGGAACGTTGCCCGCGATTTTGCCGTCTACACTCAGCCAAGACCCCGGGATGCGGGCGTCTCCCCTACGTAACACCTTGCCCGACTCGGGCCCTGCCGGAAGAGCTGACATGGCATTGAAATGGTTGATTGGATGCGTTGCGTTAACCCTGTTGGCCGGCACTGCCATGGCCACCGATCAAACGCCGATCAAGGCAAAAGCCGAAGAGAAAGCCCAGGTGCTGGAAGAGAAAGCGGCGGACAAAGTCAGCACGGCACCGGCGCCCAAATCCGAAGCCATCACCCCGACCGAAGTGCAAGCGGTGGACCCGGCCGGCGCCGCACCGCTGGATGATCCGATCACGTGCCTGGCGCGCAGTATCTACTGGGAAGCCAAAGGCAGGGACACCCCGGAGATGGAAGCCGTGGCCAGCGTGGTGATGAATCGCCTCGGCCATGAAGGTTTTCCCGACACCGTTTGCGCCGTGGTCAAGCAAGGCTCGGAAACCAAAAGCTGCCAGTTTTCCTGGTGGTGTGACGGGCGTCCGGATCAGGTCAAGGAGGATGCCGAATACGCGCTGGCCAAGGAAATCGCCGGCAAGGCGTTGAACCGTCAGCTCAAGGATCGCACCAATGGCGCGCTGTATTTCCATGACCGCAACGTGCATCCGAGTTGGGCCAAGGAATACCGGAAAACCGCCGAGACGAAAAAATTCCTGTTCTACAAACCCGCTGGCGGTGACGCGCGTTAGGCACAGACTTCCCGCACGCATTTGCGTAACCAGCGGTGCGCCGGGTCGGCGTCCATGCGCGGATGCCAGAGCATGGACACGCTGATTGGCGGCATCTCGAAAGGCAGGGCGAAACTGTGCAGGCCGGTGCGCAGTTTGCTGGTGTGACGTTCCGGCACGGTGGCAATCAGGTCTGACTCACGGACCAGCGTCAGTGCCGCCGAAAATCCGCCGAATGAGGTGACGATATCCCGCGTCATGCCCAAGGCCATTAACGCTTCGTCGACCGGGCCGCTGCTGCGTCCGCGTCGTGAAATGAGAATGTGCTCGCCGCCGGCAAAGCGCTTGGCGCTGATCTTGCCAGAACTCAGGGGATGCCCCTCACGTACCACACCGATCCAGTGATCCTGAAACAGGATGCGGCTGTGCAGGGTCAGGTCGGTGCTGTCGTCGACGACGCCGGTCTCCAGATCCACCCGGCCTTCGCGCAGCGGCGTGCTGTCCTTATCGGCCTTTTGTACAAAGCGCAGGCGCACGCCGGGCGCCTCTTGGACGATGCGTGCGAGTAGGGCGGCGGCGAAGGTTTCGACAAAACCGTCGGTGTTGCGCAAGGTGAACGTGCGTTGCAACTGGCCGGGATCGAGCACTTCAGCGGGACGCAAAACCGCCTCGGCTTCCTGCACGAGATGACTGACCCGTTCGCGCAACTCCAGCGCACGCGGGGTTGGCACCAGGCCGCGACCGGCGCGCACCAGCAACGGATCGCCGGTGGTTTCACGAAGACGGGCCAGGGCGCGGCTCATGGCCGACGGGCTCAGGCGCAGACATTTGGCGGCGCGGGCGACACTGCCTTCACGCAGCAGCACGTCGAGGGTGGTCAGCAGGTTAAGATCCGGTGCGGTCATGATATGGCGTTCTGTGCAGGTATTAAGTGCAAAGCATGCGTCTTGCGCCTTGTATTGTCGAGGCTCAGGCTACGACACATTAACTTTGCACAGTGAATGCGCCATGCCTCGACCACCCCTGAACACCACAGCCCGCTGGGCCCTGACCAGTCTGGCGCTGTCGATGTTGATGCCGTCGCTGGACACCAGCATTGCCAACGCCGGGTTGCCGATTCTGGCGGCGGCGTTTGAGGCGACGTTTCCACAGGTGCAGTGGATCGTTCTGGCCTACTTGCTGGCGATCACCACGTTGATTGTCAGTGTCGGGCGTTTAGGGGATGGCCTCGGGCGGCGGCGATTGCTGTTGATCGGCATCGGCATTTTTACTGCCGCGTCGTTGGCCTGCGCGCTGGCCCCGGGGCTGGGCTGGCTGATCGGCGCACGGGCGGTGCAAGGCCTTGGCGCGGCGATCATGTTCGCCTTGACAGTGGCGCTGGTGGCCGATGCGGTGCCCAAGTCCCGGGCGGGCAGTGCGATGGGGTTGTTGGCGACCATGTCGGCCACCGGCACCAGCCTCGGCCCGTCGCTGGGCGGGTTGTTGATGACGCATGCCGGTTGGCATTCGATTTTTCTGCTCAACGTGCCGTTGGGCTTGCTCAATGCGTGGCTGGTGTATCGCTATCTGCCGGCGGATCGGCCAGTCCGGGTGCGTATTGCGTTTGATTATTTCGGCACCGGGTTATTGATGCTGACGCTGGCGGCCTATGCGCTGGCGATGACCCTTGACGGATTCACCCCGGCGTTGCTGCTGATCAGCCTGTGCGGCGCGGGATTGTTCATTGCGGTCGAGATGAAGACCAAGGCACCGCTGATTCGCTTGTCACTGTTCGCCGACCTGCGTCTGAGTGGCAGTCTGGCGCTGACGCTGCTGGTGACCACGGTCATGATGACCACACTGGTGGTTGGCCCGTTTTACCTGAGCCGAGGGTTGGGCCTGACCAGCACGGTGGTCGGATTGGTGTTGTCGGTCGGGCCTTTGTTGGCGGCGTTCGGCGGCGTACCGGCCGGGCGCTTGGTGGATCGCTTCGGCGCGCGGAGAGTGGTGCCCGGCGCGTTGCTCGCAATGGCCTGCGGTTGCAGCCTGTTAGCGCTGTTGCCGATGAGTTTCGGCCTGCCTGCGTACCTGCTGCCGATGACGGTGATCGCCGCTGGTTATGCGTTGTTCCAGGCGGCCAACAATACCGGTTTGATGGCTGGGGTCAGCCAGGATCAGCGCGGCGTGGTGTCGGCACTGCTCGGGTTGGCGCGCAATCTGGGCTTGATCACCGGGGCGGCGGCGATGGGCGCGGTGTTTGCCGTGGCCACTGGCGATCCGACCCAAGCCCCTGCTGCCGTTATCGCCACTGGGTTGCACATCACCTTCGGCGTCGCCACGGCCCTGATGGTCATGGCCCTGATCATCAGCCGAGCGCAGATCAACTGTAGGAGCGAGCCTGCTCGCGATAGCGGCGGCACAGTCAAAATCTCAGGTGACTGACCCACCACCACTTGCTGTAGGAGCTGCGGCACGCTGCGATCTTTTGATTGCAAAGATCAGGATCAAAAGATCGCAGCCTCGTTTCACTCGACAGCTCCTACAGGGACTTGTGGTGGATGTCAGCCCCGGGATTCGCGGGCGGGGAAAAACAGTTCGAAGCACGTCTCGCCATCGACGCTGCTCACAGCATAACGACCGTGATGCAACTGCATGATCGTCGCAACGATCGACAGGCCCAGCCCGTTCGATTGCGCAGAGCGCTCGCGAGACGGGTCAACGCGGTAGAAACGTTCGAACAGTCGCGCCAGATGTTCCGGCGCAATCGTCACGCCCCGGTTGCGCACCCGCAGATAACTGCCGTCAGCCTCGGCAAACGCCTCTACCTGTACCGTCGAATCCGCCGCGCCGTACTTGATCGCATTGGCGCACAGATTGGCCAGCGCCCGGCGCAGCAACATCGGCTCGGCCCAGATCACGCCGCTGCCTCGCGCCTCGATGCACACGCCGACATCCGCCGCCAAGCCTTCAAAGTAATCGGCGATGCGTTGCATCTCATCGCTGGCGTCCAGCTCCTGACGTTGATTCAACGCACTGGCCGGATCGGTGCGCGCCAGAAACAGCATGTTGTCGAGCATGCGCGTCAGCCGCTCAAGCTCCTCGACATTGGAGGCGAGCAATTGCTGATACGCCTCGATGCTGCGGTTCTGATGCAGCGCGACCTGAGTCTCACCGAGCAGGTTATTGATCGGTGTGCGCAGTTCATGGGCCATGTCGGTGGACACCTGGCTCAACTGCGCAAAGCCCTTGGCAAGGCGGTCGAGCATGGCGTTGAACGCCTCGATCATCGGCTGCAACTCTCGCGGTGCGCCATGGCTGCCGAGACGTTCACCGAGGTTGCCGACGCCGATACCGTGGGCGTGGTTGGCCAAGCGCCGCAACGGTAACAGTCCGCGATACACCAGCAGACAGCCAATCACCGCCAACATCAGCGCCGCCAGCGACGCGAAGCCATAAACACTCAAACGATAATTGGCGAGCATCGCCGTGCGCTCGCTCATCAGGCGCCCGGACTGTACTTGCAGATTGCCCAGATCGCCGGAATCGATGCTTGCCGCCACGGCCGAAAACGGCACGCCGTTGACGTCGGGCAGATGCTGCACATCGTTCAGCGACAGCGGCCGGTCAATCGGCACCGCCGGCAAATTTGGCGTGGCCAGGTTACCGGGGTTGACCACCAACAGCGGCGGCTGGCCCGGCGCGCCGATGGTCAGCAGCGCTTCGTGGTTGCCGAGCATGTTCTGGAACAGCGCCGGTTTGTTCTTGATCAGCTCAAGGGTATTGCTGTCGTTGAGGAAACTGCGCAACTGATCGACGCGACTGACCAGCGCCGTGTCGTCGCGCCGGATGAGTTGTTCTTCAAGCTCGCTGTACAGCGCCGCGCCGAGCCCGGCCAGTGAGGCAAAGGCGAGCAGCGCGAACACCAGTGCCAGGCGCAGGGTCAGGGAATACGGGCGGTTGGCGCTCATGGCTGAGTATCGAAGCGGTAGCCAATCCCGCGCACGCTGTGGATCAGCTTGAGCTGGAACGGGTCGTCGATCTTAGCCCGCAAGCGGCGCACGGCGACGTCGACCACGTTGGTATCACTGTCGAAATTCATGTCCCACACCCGTGAAGCGATCAGGGAGCGCGCGAGCACTTGCCCGGTGTGGCTGGCGAACAGTTGCAGCAGGGCGAACTCCTTGTTGGTCAAGGTGATCCGTACCCCGGCGCGGGTCACGCGGCGCTTGAGCACGTCGATCTGCAGATCGGCCACTTGCAGTTGTTCGTCTTCATGAATCGGCCCGCGTCGGGTCAGGGTGCGCAGGCGCGCCACCAGTTCGGCGAAGGAAAACGGCTTGATCAGGTAATCGTCGGCGCCCAGTTCCAGGCCCTTGACCCGGTCGGCAATGTCATCGCGGGCGGTGAGGAAGAGCACCGGCGTGTCGGCTTCCTTGCGCAGCCGGCGCAGGACTTCCCAGCCATCCATTTTCGGCATCATCACATCCAGCACGATCACGTCGAAGCTGTGCTCCAGCGCCAGATGCAGCCCGTCGGCGCCATCCCGGGCCAGGCTTACGCTGTAGCCCAGTTCCTGCAAACCGTTGAGCAGATAATTGCCGGCCTTGGGTTCGTCTTCGACAACCAGAATATTCATGGGCGATCAGTCTCAATGGTCGTTGGTGCAGCCGGTGCCTTGTACTTGATAGTCCAGCACATGTTCACGGCCCTGATGATCGAGGTAGTTGAGTTGCGCCGGAATCACGCCGCAGGCCTGTGAAATATCGGTGCTGGACAGGACTTTGTCGACATCCAGGTGCACGAAGAAGCCGGTTTTGTCATGAATCACGGCGGTGGCAGGCGTATCGGCGGCGAATACTGAACCGGTGGCGAGGAGGGCGGAGAAGGCGAGGATCAGGGTTTTCATGATGAGTCACTCAGTGGCTGAAGTTGATCGGCATTGGCGCCGGGACAACGTCAGGCTACCGAGCGATCCGCACGGCAAACCGACAACTGAATGACAAAGTTGTAATGAAACGAATTGCACAACGTCACCCCTGTAGGAGCTGCCGAAGGCTCGGGCCGCGATCGGACGATCTTTTGATTTTTTCAAAAAAAACAGATCAATAGATCGCAGCCTTCGGCAGCTCCTACAGGGTTTTGCGGTGTTTAGCTGGCGTGAGTACTCAAAATGCTCGCCACCTGCTGCGGCTGGCAATTGAGGTACGGCGACTTTTTCAGCCAGCGCTGATCCGGGTACCACGAAAACATGAACTGGCCGTCCTTGAGTTTGTCGATCACCTGCTTGGCAATCTGCGGCCGAACCGCCGGGCAACCCTGACTGCGGCCGATGCGACCCTGACGTTTGCTCCACAACGGATTCACATAGTCGGCGGCGTGGATGACGATGGCGCGGTCGCGGGCCATGTCGTTGAAGCCCGGTTCCAGGCCGTCCATGCGCAGCGAATAACCGTGAGTGCCACTGTAGCTTTCCTGAGTGCGGAACAGGCCGAGGCTGGACTGATAACTGCCTTCGACATTGGAAAACTGCGTGGCGAAGTTTTCCCCGGAATTGGAGCCGTGGGCGACCAGATCGCGCAGCACCAGTTTTTTCCGGTTGAGGTCGAAAATCCACAGTCGGCGCTCAGTGGACGGTTGCGAATAATCGATGATTGCCAGGTGGCGGGAAGGTTTGGCGCCGTTGTTGACCGCACATTGCATGGCGCTCAAGGCACCTTTCAGCGCTTGGGCATTGAGTTCTGGCGCGGCGTGCGCGAGGCTGGTGAACAAAACCGGCGATGGTTTGCCGGCGGCGAAAGCTGGGCTGGTCACGGCGACAAGGGTCACGGTGCTCAGCAGAAGTCGGCGCAAAAACGTCAACATTTATAAAGTGTCCTCAGCTTGCTACTTATTTGGCACTTTGGCTCCTGACGTCCAGTCGTAACCTGCAGGCCGGAAGATTCGAGCCTGACTGTTCAGCGCACCTGATGTAAGGTTGGCCATCATCTGGATGGCCATGGATTGGAGTAAAGCAGTTGTTCAAAAAGTACGCATGCTACTTGAGCATTTGTTTGCTCGCTGCGCCGTTTGTCGCTTGTGCCGATGAGCCGCTGTCACCCTTGCAGACGCTGCCGACGCCACCGGCCGAAATGCCGGTCGAGCCGCAAAGCCCTTTGCAGGCCGTGATGATCGGTCTGCGACAATCATGCCCGGCGATTGCAACGCAGCTCAATGGCCCGGCGCTGGAACAGTTGAAAGGCTTCTACCAACAGCAGGACTGGATGCCGGTGTGGGCCAGTGAGTCGGGACGATTGCAGGCGTTGCAGGGCCAATTGCAGTTGTTGGCCGACGATGGCCTCAGCCCGAAACGCTATCCGGTCGCCACCACTGCACCGCAGGACGGCGAGCTGTGTGCCGACATCGACATCAGCCGCTATTACCTGCAAGCGCTGCAAGATTTGCATTACGGCCGTCTGCTGCAATCGCACTTCGAACCGCTGTGGCACGCCGACGAAGCGCCGCGTGACCGTCAGGCGGAATTGTTGTCGATTGCCGTACCGGGCATGCATGACATTCCGGCGGCGTTCGATCTAGCCCGGCCGCGTCTGGCGCAATACCTGAATCTGCGTCAGCTCTACGCCGCGCAAAGGATCAAAGCCTTGCCGCAATGGCAGTCGGTCGGCAACGGCCCGCTGCTGCGCCCGTCCATGGAAGACAAACGCGTGCCGGAACTGGCGTTGCGTCTGCACAGCGAAGGCTATCTGACCGATTACATCGCCACGCCCGGCAATGCCTACGAAGGCGTGCTGGTGGAGGCGGTGAAAAGCTTCCAGGCCAACCATTCGTTGCAGGCTGACGGCGTGGTCGGGCCGGGCACGATTGCCGAACTGAACATAAGCCCGCTGACCCGCCGCGACCAACTGCGGGTCAACCTCGAACGTTTCCGTTGGATGGCCCAGGACATGGAGCCTGATGGTTTGCTGGTCAACGTCGCTGCGGCCGAGCTGATGCTGTATCAGGGCGGCCAGCCAGTGTGGCAGACCCGCACCCAGGTTGGCCGTGCCGAGCGCCAGACACCGTTGCTCAAATCCCGCGTCACGCGTCTGACCCTGAACCCGACCTGGACGGTGCCGCCGACCATCTGGAAGGAAGACAAACTGCCGGAGATTCGCAAGGACCAGACCTTCCTCAGCCGCCAGAACCTGCAAGTGCTCGATGCCAACGGCCAGCCGCTGGCCGCTGCGGACATCGACTGGGACAATCCTGGCAATATTCTCCTGCGTCAGGACGCCGGGCCGCGCAATCCGTTGGGGCAGATGGTCATTCGCTTCCCCAATCCGTTCTCGGTGTACCTGCATGACACGCCGAGCAAGGCGCTGTTCGACAAGGGGCCGCGGGCATTCAGCTCCGGTTGTGTGCGGGTCGAGCACCCGATGCAACTGCGCGATCTGCTGCTCACACCGGCGGAAAAGGCCCGCACCGAGACCTTGCTCGCCACCGGCACCACCCACGAGTTCCGCTTGTCGGCGCCGGTGCCGATCCTGATGACCTACTGGACCGCGCAAGTCGACAACGCCGGCCACGTGCGCTACGCGCCGGACATCTACAGCCGTGACAACGCGTTGTTGGTTGGGCTGGATCGCGCACATTGAGTCTCAGCGGGTGCTTCGCTTCCAGAACACCCGCGCCAGCCAGGCATCGAAACTCAACTTGCCGGCCCCGGCGAAGACCAGCGGCACCAAAGCGGCCAGGTAAATCGCCGGCAGCTTGAAGTTGCCGAAGCCCTTGTTGGTGATCGCATAACCCTGCGCCAGCTCGCTCAACGACGACCAGTCGGCGGGCCAATGCACGGCGGCGGTGGCAACGACAGTCACCAAGATCAGCGCGATGGCCGAAATTCGTGTGCCGAAGCCAATCAGAATCGCCAAGGCACAAATCAGCTCGGCCCACATCGACAGTTCCCAGTTCAGCGTCGCCGGCAGGTGGTCGAAGGGAAACGGGAAGCGCTCCTGAATGTCTTCGAACCAGTTCTGACCGTTGAATTTCTCCAGCCCCGACTCGAAAAATTCCCAGGCGATAAACAGGCGCAAAGTCAGCGGCGCGAGCCAGGTGCCGGCACGATCGAGGTTCAGGTGCAAGCCTTTGAAGGCGGCGGAAAGGGTCGAGGTCATGGCAGTTCTCCGGTGGATTTTGGAAGTTGAATCGACCGGTGCATTTGAGCCTTGGGGTGTATCGGTGATGTGTCGTCGGGGTGGGGAATTGTGCGGTGGGTGTGTCTGCGGTGGGGCGATATACAGTGCGATACAGTCTGCACGCTGGACGCGCATCACCTGTCCGGTCAGCATGGCCGAAAAAACGGATCAAACCCCATGCGACGACTCCCCTCACTGGCCGCCCTGCGTACCTTCGAATGCGCCGCCCGCCATGCGCATTTCGGCCGGGCGGCGGCCGAGCTGTGTGTCACCGACAGCGCCGTCAGCCATCAGATCCGGCAACTGGAAGAACACCTCGGCGTCTCACTGTTCATCCGCGAAGGTCGGCAGATTCGCCCGACCATCGCCGCCGGGCGTCTGATGCAAAGCTTGCAACAGGCCTTTGAACTGATCGGCGATGCCTGCGATGAACTGCGCGACCCGTCTTCGCTGGCGGTACTGCGCCTGGCCGTGACCGCTGAGCTTTCGCAGAAGTGGTTGATGAGTCGCCTCAGCGATTTTTACGCGCGCTATCCGCACATCACTTTGCACCTCTACGAACAACCCATCGACGCCAGCGCGCCGGGCGAGGATATCGATCTGGCGATCACCTACGGCACCGGCCCGGTGGACAGCAGCGCCTATTTCGTTCGCCCTTTGCCCGCGTTGCAATTCTTCCCGGTGTGCAGCCCCGGACTGTTCAACCAAGGCACCCTGAAAACCCCTAAGGATCTCGCTCGCCACTGCCTTCTGCACGATGATCAGGACGGCAAGACCTGGACCGCGTGGCTGACCAGCCATGCCGGCGATCAGCGCCCGCAACGCCAGTTGTATTTCGCCCACGCCGGGTTGGCACTGGAGGCGGCGGCGCAAGGGCAGGGTGTGGCGATGGGCGACAATCTTACTGCCCAGGAAGACTTGCAGAATGGTCGGCTGGTGCGGCCATTTACTTCCAGCATGACGGCGCTGGGCCAATACGCACTGGTTTGCGAACGGGTGCGACTGGAGCGTCCGGCAGTGGCGCAGATGCTTGAATGGTTCAACGATCAACTGGCTGATTGATGAGTTGAATTCAACTGTTCCGCAATAATCATCGTTGGCGGGCGCGCTGCCGACGACCTTAGCCTGTGGTCATTCCCATCCCGAAGACGAGGTTTGACCATGGCACGTTTGCTCGACTCCACCCCCAAACACGACGGCTTTCGTCTGCCCGGCGAATTCGAAGCCAAGTCTGGTTGCTGGCTCGGCTGGCCAGAGCGCACCGATGTCTGGCGCAACGGCGCCAAGCCAGCGCAGAAAGTCTGGGTGCAGATCGTCACGGCCATTTCGCAAAGCGAACCGGTCACCGTGTGCGCTTCTGCCGCGCAATTCGCTACCGCCCGCCGGCAGTTGCCGCCGCAAGTGCGCGTAGTGGAAATGACCTGCAACGACACCTGGTTTCGCGACAGCGGCCCATGCTTTGTGGTCAACGATCAGAGCGGTGAAGTGCGCGGTGTCGACTTCGAATTCAACGCCTACGGCGGTCTCGACGGCGGCCTGTATTACCCGTGGGACAAGGACGATCAGATCGCCAGCAAGATCCTTGAGATCGAACGCTTCGACCGTTATCGCGCGCCGTTGATTGCCGAACTCGGCGGCATCCAGAGCGACGGCCAGGGCAGCATCCTCACCACCGAACAATGCCTGCTCAACCGCAATCGCAACCAGCATCTGGGCAAGGACGAAGTCACTCGGCGGTTGAACGATTACCTCGGTGCCGAACAGGTGATCTGGCTGCCACGGGGCTGCAAGTTCGATGAAACCGACGGCCATGTCGATGACCTTGCTTGCTTTGTTCGTCCCGGTGAAGTGGTGCTGCAATGGACCGACAACCGCGATGATCCGCAGTGGGAAATCTATCAGGAGGCCTACGACATCCTGCGCAGCACCCGCGACAGCCGTGGTCGCGAGTTGATCGTGCACAAACTGCCGCAGCCGGACGTGTTGGAGTGGACCGCCGAGGAAGCCGAAGGTCTCGATCAGCAAGACAGCACCCACACACGGCAGGCCGGTACGAAAATCTGCGCGTCATACATCAACTACTACGCTGGCAATAGTTCGATCGTCGTTCCCCTGTTTGGTGATCGCCAGGACAACATCGCTTTGGCGACCCTGGCCGAACTGTTCCCGCAGCACAAAATCGTCGGCATCGAAAACTCCCGGGAAATCCTCCTCGGCGGCGGCAACGTCGCGTGCATCACCATGCCGCAATACGCCGGCCTGAAGAAAGGAGCCTGAGCATGGGCCTGCACAAACTGACTCAAGCGTTAATGCTGGTGCTTGCACCCTTGTGTGTGCAGGCCGCCGACACCGCCAAACCGGTGGTCAATCTGTATATCTGGGGCGAGTACCTGGCCCCGGATACCCTGAAGAATTTCGAGGCGAAAACCGGTATTCATGTGGTCGCCGATCACTTTGATTCGCTGGAAACGGTGGAGACCAAACTGCTCACCGGGCGCAGCGGTTACGACCTGGTGCTGACCGCCGGCCAGCACCTGTCGCGAGCCATCGAGAGCGGTGCGATCCAGCCGCTGGACAAGGCGAAAGTGCCGCACTTAGCCGGGGTCGGTGAGGAGTTTCGCCAGCACATGGCGGTGTTCGATCCCGGCAACCGTTATGCCGGGATCTACGCTTGGGGCACCACCGGTGTGGGGTATCAGGAGCAGGCGATCAAGCAGCGTTTGCCTGATGCGCCGACGGACAGTTGGGCGATGTTGTTCGACCCGGCGGTGGTCTCGAAATTCGCCGATTGTGGAGTGAGCCTGCTCAACGATCCCAACGAAGTGTTTGCTGCGGTCATGAAGTACATGGGCCTGGACATCAACCGGCAGAACCTTGATGACCTGAAACTCGCCGAGCAGCAACTGGCGAAAATCCGTCCGTATATTCGCTACTTCGACAACGACCTGAACATCAGCGACCTGGCCAACGGCAACACCTGCGTGGCGATGTCGTGGAATGGCAACGTCGCCATCGCCGGCGGGCAGGCGCAGGCGGCCGGCAAACCGTTCAAACTCAGTTATCGGATACCGAAGGAGGGCACGCTGATCTGGTTCGACGCCATGGTCATCCCCAAGGACGCACCGCATCCGCAGGCCGGGTTGGCATTGATGGACTATTTGATGACCCCGGAGGTGATCGCGCCGATCACCGACACCATTCACTACGCCAATGCGATCACGGCGGCGGACGGGTTGGTGGAGGCGGCGATTCGCAATGATCCGGGGACGTATCCGTCGGCCGAGGTGAGGGCTTCGTTGTATAGCAAGAATGACAACGGCAAGGCGTTCAATCGGGCGTTGATTCGGGCGTTCAGTCGCTTGAAGTCTGGCCTGTAAATGGGTGTTAAACCGACTGACGCCTTCGCGAGCAGGCTCGCTCCCACAGGGAACTGCATTTCAAATGTGGGAGCCTGCTCGCGAAGAACGATAACGCGGTCTACGGCTTGGCCACCCGCCACAAATACCAAGCCGCTACGGTCCGATAGGGACTCCACGCTACCCCAATCTCGACCATTTGCCTGCGCGTCGGCTGCACCTCCAGCCTCTTCAGCCGCCGATAGCCCTCGCGCACACCGAAATCATCCGCCGGCAACACATCCATCCGCTCCAGGCTGTAAATCAACAACATCTCCACCGTCCAGCGCCCGACGCCGCGCAGGCTGACCAGCCGCTCGATCAGCACTTCGTCGTCCATGGCCAGCGCCGTGGCGTAATCCGGCACCACGCCGTCCAGCGTGGCTTGGGCAATGCCCTGAATCGTCGCGATCTTGCCCGCCGAGAACCCGCAGCCGCGCATTCGATCAAAGTCGGTCGCAAGAATCTGCTCAGGCCGAGGAAACGACTGACCGGGAAACAACCCGACCAGCCGCCCGATAATCGCATCCCCGGCCTTGGCATGCAGTTGCTGATAGGCAATCGCCCGCACCAATGATTCGTAGGGATCGCGCGCCGGATGCGGTTGATGCAGGCAAGGTCCGACAACCGCGACGTGCCGCTGCCAATCAGCATCGAGCGCGGCCAGAAATTCAGTTGCAGCCTGATAGACCTCGACCATGCTATTTCAGCAATCCGTTGACTTCGCCGTAGGAGAACGCCTTCAGATCGTGGGTATCGAGTTTGCCGGTGTCGAGGAAGCTTTTCACCAGCCCGCCCATCGCGCCATACATGAACTCGGCAATGCCGGAGCCGGCGCTCAAGCGGTGTACGCCCAGTGCTTGCAGCTCGGCAGGCGAGGGCAGGCCGGCTAAGCCCAGCACGTTGACCGGCAACGCAGTGCCCTTGCAGATGGCTTCAATCTCGTAGGCAGCGGTGACGCCTGCAGCAAACAGACCATCGGCGCCGGCGGCCTGATACAACGCGGCACGACGCAGGGTTTCGGCGACGCGGTCTTCGGCTGGCACCAGACCTTTGAGGTAAACATCGGTACGGGCATTGATGAACAGCTTCACATCGCGTTTATTGGCGACTTGCCGCGCCAGTTCGATCTTGCGCGCCAGCAATTCGGGATCAGCCGATCCGTCCTCGATATTGATCCCGACGGCGCCCGCTGCAATGACCGCGTCGAGCACTTCGGCCACGCGCCCGAGGTCATCGGAGTAACCCGCCTCGACGTCGACGGTCAACGGCACGCTGATCACCCGGGCAATCGACTCCACGGTGGAAACCAGGCGTTCGAGGGGCAGGGTGTTGCCGTCCGGATAACCGTGCGCCCAGGCCACGGCGGCGCTGCTGGTGGCCACGGCTTTACCGCCCAGATGTTCGACCAGTCGCGCACCGGTGGCGTCGCCTACGTTGGTCAGGATCAGCAGGCCTTGCTGGTGCAACTGGTGAAACTGCGTGTCGAGCGCGTTCATCAAAATCCCTTCTTGTCGGTTGTGTCGAATCGTCAGAAAGCCAGTTGTTGCGTGATTTGCATCGCGGCGTTTTCCAGCCTCAGCAGAAACGCCTTGCGCGGCTGTCCTCCACCATAGCCGGTGAGCGAGCCATCCGCGCCGATCACCCGATGACACGGCACCACAATCGCCAATCGGTTGTGCCCGTTGGCCAGGCCGACTGCGCGACTGGCGCCGGGTTTGCCCAAACCGGCGGCAATCGCGCCGTAGGTGGCGGTGTGGCCATAGGGGATTTGCAGCAGATGTGCCCAGACCTGACGGTCGAACGGGCTGCCGGGCAAGTGCAGGGCGACAGCAAACGCGGTCAGTCGGCCGGCGAAATACTCCGCCAGTTCGCCTTCGATCTGCTGCAAATGCGCATTGTGTCCCGGGGCGACTGCGTAGCCGTAACGGTTCTGCAGCGCTTCTACTTCGCGGGTCAGCGCCGGCCGATCAAGAAACTCCAGCAATACAAGTCCACGACGCTCGGCCATGGCAATCATCGGCCCCAGCGGCGTGGTCAGACGCGTGAACAGCAACGGCTCGCTGGCCGCCGCACGGCCCGGGGTGATGTGGAACGACTTCTGGAACGCGTCGCGAAAGCCGCTGAGGGATTCGTAGCCGGAGTCGAACGCCGCGTGATCGATCGAGGTGCCTTGCCTGATCCCGCCCAACGCCATGCCGAGCCGACGGGTGCGCAACCACGCATGGAAAGTCATGCCGAAATGCTGCTTGAACCAGCGCCGCAGTTTCAACGGCTCAATGCCTTCGGCGAGCAATTGCGCATCGCTCCAGCGCATCTCGGGATCGGCCTCCACCCGTTTGAGCAGGCGCTGCACCCAGTCCGGCGCAATGGCCGCCGCGTCCAGCGGCTTGCAGCGCAAACACGCGCGATAGCCGGCAGACATGCATTCATCGGCATGGGCGAAGAATTCGACGTTTTCCGGTTTCGGCTTGCGCGCCGTGCAACTGGGGCGGCAGAAGATCCCGGTGGTTTTCACGGCCGTGAAGAACACGCCTTCATAGGCGGTGTCACTTTCGAGCATGGCGCGAACCATTTCGGCGTGGGGCGGCAGGGCAGCGGTTTGTATGTTCATGGCGTGAGAGTAAAACCAGTTTGTCGATGGCTCCACCGAAAAATCGACAGTGAATTTTTTTGTATTTGCACCACAATCACCGGGTCGCTGAATGTAAGGAATCCAACCCATGCAACCGTTCGTCATTCAACACATCGATCACATCGTACTGCGCGTCGCGGACCTGCAACGCAGTATCGACTTCTACGGCCGTGTGTTCGGCGCCGAAGTGGTCAAATACAACGAGCCGCTGGGGCTGGTGCACCTGCGCGCCGGCACTTCGCTGATCGACCTGATTGATCTCGCCGGCGAACTCGGGCGCAAGGGCGGCGGGGCGGCGGGTGCCGAGCGGCGCAACGTTGATCACTTCTGCCTGCGCATCGAGCCGTTCGATGAAGTGGCGCTGATCGCCCACTTGCAGGCACACGGCCTGAGCGTCGAAAAAGCCGCCACCCGCTTCGGCGCCGAGGGCAATGGCCTGTCGCTGTACTGTTTTGATCCGGATGGCAATCAGGTCGAACTCAAAGGCCCGTCCCCAGACAAGTCGAACTTTCCGGACACGAGCCGAGTCTGAACGGATCTGAGGGTGATGGTTGCGCCAGATAACGCTATCTATCCGGCGAGCATAGGCGTAAGCCATGTAAGTTCCGCCCTTGTGTTGCGAACCCGAATGGCCCCAGGCGGCCCCACCAAGAGCGATATACATGCCAGCAAAGGCCCGTGAAATTTATGTGCCACCCGTGCTGCAAGATCTGCGAGCCGGCACTGCCGAACTGCACATCGCACTGGAAAAACGCCTTCCTTTTTTCTCCGATACCCTCGATGCGCAAGCTTTTGGGCGCCTGATGCAGGCCTATTACGGTTTCTACGCGCCTCTGGAAAACGCATTGCAGCGCAGCGGTTCAGTCCCCGACGATTTTGATCTGACGCCACGTCTCAAGACCCACACGCTGCGCGCTGACCTGCGTGCACTGGGTATGGCAGACGCCGCGCTGGCAAGCGTGCCGATCTGCCAGCAGTTGCCGCTGATCGACTCCAGCGCTGCCTGCCTTGGCGTGTTGTACGTGCTTGAAGGCGCAACCTTGGGCGGGCAGATCCTGCGCCGGGAAATCGCCGCGCGTCTGGCTGTGGATGCCGACAACGGCGCGGCATTTCTGGATATTTACGGTGCCTCGACCGGTCGGCGCTGGCGTGATTTCATCGAATACCTGGGCAGTCGCCCGATGGACGCCGCCGAGCGTGAGGCCGTCGTGTGTGCCGCCCAATCTACATTCAGCTGTTTCGAGCGCTGGCTCGAAAGCCAGGAGGTGCTGGCGTGACCGAGCAAGAAAAAGAGACGTTTGAACAACTGCTGAGCAATTGTGCCGATGAGCCGATTCGTTTCCCCGGCGCGATCCAGCCCCACGGCTTGCTGCTGACCCTGAGCGAGCCTGCGCTGGACATTATTCAGGTCAGCGCCAACGTCGAAACCCTGCTGGCCCGCGCGCCAGAAGAGCTCATTGGTCAGCCGCTGGAGCACCTGATCGGCGACGTGGATGCCCAGGCCGTGCGCGTAGCGTTGCAGCAACCGGCACTCTTCGATGTGCCACCGCTGCGTTTTCAGCTCAACGGCACGGCGTTCGAAGGCTTGCTGCATCGCCATCAAGGCGTGTTGATTCTGGAGCTGGAAATCCACGCGGAGAACTTCCAGCCACGCAACGTTGCCGGTAATCAAACCCACTTGGGACGGATGCTCCAGCGCCTGCACGCGGCGACCACGTTGCAGGCGCTGTACGACATCAGCGTCCAGGAAATCCAGGCCCTGACCGGTTACGACCGAGTGCTGATCTACCGTTTCGAGGAGGAGGGCCACGGTCAGGTCATCGCCGAAGCCTCCTCCCCATCGATGGAAGTGTTCAATGGCCTGTTCTTCCCGGCCTCGGACATTCCCGAGCAGGCCCGCGAGTTGTACCGCACCAACTGGCTGCGGATCATCCCCAATGCCGACTATCAACCGGTGCCGCTGGTGCCGAAGCTGCGTCCTGACACGCAGACGCCGCTGGATTTGAGTTTCGCCACGCTGCGCAGCGTGTCGCCGATTCACTGCCAATACATGAAGAACATGGGCGTGCTGTCGTCGATGAGCATTTCCCTGCTCAAGGGCGACAAGCTGTGGGGCCTGATCAGTTGCGGCAATCGTCAGCCGTTGCATGTGCCGCATGAATTGCGCAGCGCATGCCAGACCATCGGCCAGGTGCTGTCGTTGCAGATCAGCGCGATGGAATCTCTGGAAATCAGCCGTCAGCGAGAAGAGAAGCTCGATGCGCTGGCGCTGCTCAACCAAGCGATGATCGATTCGCCGCAAAACGTTTTCGATGGCCTGGCAAACCTGCCGCAAACCCTCATGGCGCTGACCAATGCGGGCGGTGTCGCGATCATTGAAGACAAGCAGATGCACCATTACGGTATCTGCCCGGAACCCGATGAGATCCGCGCCCTGCACAAATGGCTGCAAGAGAGCGGCCAGTCGGTGTTCGCCAGTCATCACCTGGCCAGCGTTTATCCGCCGGCCGCGCAATATCAGCAGGTAACCAGCGGCGTGCTTGCCATGAGTCTGCCCAAACCGGTGGCAAACGGCGTGCTGTGGTTCCGTCCCGAGGTGAAAGAAAACATCAACTGGAGCGGCGATCCGCGCAAACCGCTGGCGCTGGAAAATTCCGACGCCGGGTTGCATCTGCGTCCGCGCACGTCGTTCGAAATCTGGAAAGTCGAGATGGCCGGGATCTCCACCAAGTGGAGCCACGGCGACCTGTTCGCCGCCAACGACCTGCGCCGTTCGGCGCTGGAAAACGATCTGGCCCGCCAGGTGCGCCGCGAGCAGGATGCTGTGCACGCCCGTGATGAGTTGGTGGCGGTGGTCTCGCACGACCTGCGTAACCCGATGACGGTCATTTCGATGCTCTGCGGTCTGCTGCAAAAGGACTTCAGCTCCGAAGGTCACCATCCCTCGCGGCGCATCTCCACGGCCATCGACACCATGCAACAGGCCGCCGCACGCATGAATACGCTGCTGGAAGACTTGCTCGATACTTCGAAAATCGATGCCGGACGCTACACCATTACGCCGCAGCGGCTCGACGTGGGGCAGATGTTCGACGAAGCTCAAGCCTTGCTCGGGCCGCTGGCGCAGGACAAGGACATCCGCATTTCCTTCGAGGCCGATCCCGGCCTGCGTATCCATGCCGACCCCGAGCGCTTGTTTCAGGTGCTGTCGAATCTGGTCGGCAACGCGATCAAGTTCACCCCGCGCCTGGGCGCAGTCGATGTGCTGGCCAAATCCGTGGGCAGCGATATCGTTTTCACCGTGCGCGACAGTGGCGAAGGCATTCCCAAGGAAAATCTGGCCCGCGTCTTCGACCGTTACTGGACTGTGAAAGAGGGCAACCCGACCGGCACCGGCCTGGGTTTGTACATCAGCCAAGGCATTGTCGAAGCCCATGGCGGGCGGATTTTCGCCGAAAGCGAGGTGGGGCAGGGCAGCGAGTTCCGCTTCACCGTGCCGCGTCTGGACTGATCGCCGAAACACCTGAACCCCGTGTAGGAGCAGCCTGCGGCAGCTCCTGTACAGAGTGTGTTGTTGGCAGGGTGATTTTCTTCAATACCGGGGGCGGGGCGCTGGTTACTGTGAGCGCCTTGTTCCCCGATTTGAAGCAGGTGTGCGATGAGTCTGATTATCTCGATGGCGGCGTTTGCCCTGGCCGCGTCCATTACCCCCGGCCCGGTCAACATCGTCGCGCTGAGTTCCGGCGCGCAGTTCGGCTTTCGCGCCAGCCAGCGGCATGTCCTCGGTGCGACGCTGGGGTTTGTGCTGCTACTGGTGCTGATGGGTCTGGGCCTGCATGAAGTCCTCAAGCTCTGGCCGTTCATGACCCGCGTGGTGCAACTGGCCGGGGTGGCGTTTCTGCTGTTCATGGCCTGGAAGCTGGCGACCGACAACGGGCAGTTGAACGCCGGCGACTCGGGCCGCGCGCCATCGATGCTCTATGGCGCGGTCATGCAGTGGCTCAACCCGAAAGCCTGGCTGGCCTGCGTGGCCGGGATGGGCGCGTTTGTCGCCGATGGCGAGGCCCGGTTGGTCTGGCAGTTTGCGGCGGTGTATCTGGTGATCTGCTATGTGTCGGTGGGCTGCTGGGTGTATGCCGGGACGTTCTTGCGCGGCTATCTGGGCAACCCGGCGGGGATGCGCCTGTTCAATCGAGTGATGGCGGGGTTGTTGGCGTTGAGTGCGATTTACCTGCTGTTGCCTTGAAATCCCCGCAGGGGGTCGATGTCAGCCGCGATATTGGCCGGGCGTCGCCGCCAGATGCTGTTTGAACGCCCGTTGAAAGTGCGCTTGATCGGCAAACCCGGCTTCGAGCGCTACATCCGCAATCAACTGTCCTCTGCGCAACCGCTCGCGGGCGAACTGGATGCGCTGGTTGACCACAAACGCGTGCGGCGTCATGCCGTAATGCTGTTTGAAAGCGCGGATCAGGTAGGACGGTGACAGCTGCGCCGCGCTGCAAATGTCGTCGAGGCTCAGCAGCTCGGTGCAGTGTTCGCGGATGAAATCGGCGGCGCGTTCAAGCTTGAAATTCGGTTCTCGCACGGGCGCTTGCGCCGGGTTCAAGCGCAGTTGCAGATCGGTGAAAAACTCCACCGCGGCGCTGTGTTTGCGCAAGACATCCTGTTGGTCATTGACCAGCACCTCATACAACCCGTTGAGATCATTGAACAGCCTGGCGTCGTCGAGATGCGTGGTCGCGAAGCGACGAAATTCCACGTCGGCGGCAAACCCCAGTTGATGCTGCAAATCCGTCAGCCATGGCGTTTCCACGTACAGCATCACGTATGACCACGGCTGATCATCGATCGGATTGCACGCATGCACATCACCGGGATTCATCAGCACCACGGTGCCCGCCGCCACTTCGAACTGCGTCTGTTCGTGCACATACGTGCTGCGCCCGGCGGTGATCGCACCGATAGAAAAATGCGCGTGAGAATGCCGCGCATAGCAGACTTCGCGGCCATCGGCGATGGCCCGCGCCTCAATGAAGGGCAGGGCATCGTCGCGCCAGAAGCGTGGGGCTTTTTCAGGGTATTTCGCGGCAGCGTGTTTCATCGACGTCATCCCGGCGGGCCAGTGGCCGAGTGTATTAGCTCTGGCCGGCAAAGGCTCTGAAACTAGCACCGCTCAGCCACTAGCAGCAAAGACTGCGGCACAGGGCTTTGCGGATGCTGTGGCTCTTGCAGTGCGGCCAGTTGAAATCCGGCCATGTCCAGCGCGTTGACCCAGCTCGACAACGTACGAAAGTACCAGGGCATGGGCTGCCACTGACCCTTGAACCCGGCGAAAGTCTCTTCCCGCCAGCCGTCCTGATAATCACCCGCCGCGACGACCCAAGGGTGCAATGTCTGAATCACCAGTGCGCCGCCGGGCACCAGCAACGCGTTCATCGCGGCGAGCAACGGGATGATGTCCTGTTGCAGCAAAGAGAAATTCGCACAGATGAGGTCATAGTCGCGACCGATGTCCACCGTAGCCTCAACCAACGCTTCATAACTGGCGACATGCGCCTGCGATGCACCGGCCAGACGCGCCGCTTCCACCAGCGTCGCATCGCCATCCACGCCCGTCGCCTCAATGCCCCGATCCACCAGTGCCCGCAACAGCCAGCCTTCGCCGCAACCGAGGTCGAGCACCCGCTGCGATTGACGGCCCATGATCGCCAACAGAATCGCCTGATCGGTGACCTGCTGACGGCTTTCGATGGCCCCACTGCGGATCACTTCGATCCAGGCGTGGGCGTTGTCGTGCCAGCTCTGCAAAAGGGTGGATTCGAGGGAGGGCATGTCGGTGTCCGGACAGTTGAGTGGAGGATGCCGTTTGCAAAAAATCAGTATGGACGCCGGACTCAAGATCGCCATGCAGGATGCACTGGCCCTGCATGGCGATCCGTCAGCTACCTACTGCGGCAGGCGCAGCTTGTCCAGCAATCGGTTGACCAACAGCTCGTTCAACATGATCACCTGTCGCAGCGCCAGCAGCGGTTTACGCTCCGGGCCACCCACCGAGTCAGCGATATTACCGGCCATGGCGTGGGCGTATGACAGCGATTCACAGGCTTCGACCAGCAGGGTTTCGTCATCCAGCGTGGGGTCGACGAGAAAGACGGGGCGAAACTTGGGCGATGCTGGCGGAGCTGCCAGGTCTTCGGGCTTGAGGTAGTAGTCGAGGGCGCGATCGGTTGCCTCTTTGACCTTTTGCGGGTCAAGCGCGGGGTCGTGGGGGATTGGATCGGTGTGCGGTGGGTTAGGCGTGATTTTGAACATAGATAAAGCTCCAATTTAAAAAATGGGAGCCATCACCCTCGCTACCAAACGGCGGGTGGCGGCCATGCGCGGGTTGGTAGACCGGTTAAATTGGGAAACCCGGCGCTCGCAGAGGAGCCCCACGCATGCCCACCATACAAAGCTATACCTTAAAAAAGAGACAGCATCGAAGGTGTCGCAACAACGACAATTTAAAGCGGGCTACCAAACCCGATCACTGTTTTTCAGTGACAGGGAAACGATACAACCCGCCCCACAGCCGCGTAAGCCGGCGGATTCTGGCGTACGCGTAGGTAACGGCGCAAGGTGTTGTAGGGAGGATGGCGTAACGGTTTGTGTGCTTTAAACGTTCGCTCGAAGTTGCGTTTAAGCATGGAAGATGCCGAGCGGCGAACCTGAGCCCAGATCGCTCACGGACTACAATTTTGGGCGTCATGACCTACAAGCTCGCGAGAATCCGCCGACTTGTCTGCCTTGAAACAAGATCCTATCGTTTGCCGGTCAAAACTTAATCACTTAAGCTGGTCAGCATGAATACACATCCTTCGGAGGCTCCGATGGCCACCACCAGAAAGACCGACAAACCTAACAAAAAGGAAGTTCGTAATGAGCTGACATTCCTTGATGTTCGGCAAGCCGCGCGTGATGGGCAGAAAGTGTTCGATAAATTTGTGATCACTGGCAGGCTACCTATTACAAAGTAGGCCTGAATGCCAGCCATCAAGATTTCTGCGCTTTTTGAACAAATCACTAACTGGCAAAACTTCGCTGCACATTTTTATAACTACAAGGTGTGCGGTGAGTTACCCGGGATTTTCGGGCGTGACGAACGACTCGATCTGACCGATATGCACCATATCCACCTTGCCAGTACTTCGTCACTGCAAGCTCGATGGGCAAAAATAAATCGTCAGTATTACCGCACTGTACTGGTTGACGAAGCTGATAATGACTTTTGGCTGATCTATGCCTATGACGCGTTTCGGGATGAATATCTGCTACTGACGGTCACCGGCCCGGATGCGCATAACCGAAGCGAGTGGGGCTCATTTCTGCGCAATGTGCATTGCCAGATTGTTGAGCCTTGGACGCTGGGCAGGATTGCCTTTCCCGATTTGGACGATCTGTAAATTGAGGTCGAGCAGAGGAGGTGTGACATGAATCGATTGACTGGCGGTTGCCTGTGCGGCGATGTCCGTTTCGAAGTATCAGGCCAGCCCTACCGCGTCGGCATCTGCCACTGCCTCGACTGCCGCAAACGCCACGGCACGCTGTTCGGTACCTCGGCCATATTTCCCGAGGATGCGTTGAAGGTCATCGGCGAAACCCGTGACTATAACGGGCGCTTTTTCTGCCCGCGCTGCGGTTCACCGGTGTTCACGCGGTCGGCAGATGAAGTGGAAGTCAACGTCGGGTCGCTCGATGAACCGAACCAGTGCAAGCCCACCTATGAGCTCTGGACCATTCGCCGTGAGGCATGGCTACCGGCGCTGCCACTGGCTCACCATTACGAACGTGACCTTGAAGGCACAGAGCGCACAGAGCAATAGTGGACCCATTGTGGGAGCGAGCCTGCTCGCGAAAGCGGTGGGTCATTCAGCTCAAGTGCAGCTGACAGATTGCTTTCGCGAGCAGGCTCGCTCCCACAGGGGAAGTGGATGGCTGCTGTTCAACTCAGCCGCGAATAAAGGCTAAAAGATCCGCGTTAATCGTCTCCGCCTCAGTCGTCGGCATCCCGTGCGGAAACCCCGGATACGACTTCAACGTGCCATTGGGCAGCAACTTGGCCGACAACGGCCCCGAGTTCGCATACGGCACAATCTGATCATCCTCGCCATGCATGACCAGCACCGGCACGGTGACCTTCTTCAAGTCTTCGGTGAAATCCGTCTGCGAGAACGCCACGATGCCGTCGTAATGCGCCTTGGCGCCGCCGATCATGCCCTGACGCCACCAGTTGGCGATGATGCCTTCCGACGGCGTGGCCCCCGGCCGGTTGTAGCCATAAAAAGGCCCACTCGGAATATCGCGATAAAACTGCGCCCGATTCGCCGCCAGTTGCGCCTGCAAATCATCGAACACTGATTTCGGCAAACCACCCGGATTGCTCTCGGTCTGCACCATCAATGGCGGCACGGCGCTGATGAGCACCCCTTTGGCGACGTTGTCCTGACCATGGCGGGCGATGTAATGGATGACTTCGCCGCCACCAGTGGAGTGGCCGACATGCACGACGTTTTTCACGCCCAGGTGGTTGACCACGGCCAGGGCATCATCGGCGTAGTGATCCATATCGTGGCCATCCCAGACCTGACTGGAGCGCCCATGGCCCCGGCGATCATGGGCAATCACCCGAAAGCCTTGCCCCAGAAAGAACAGCATCTGCGCGTCCCAGTCATCCGAACTCAGTGGCCAGCCGTGGTGGAAGTGGATGACCGGGGCGTCTTTCGGCCCCCAGTCCTTGTAGAAAATCTCGACGCCGTCTTTGGTGGTGACAAATCCCATGTTCGCTACTCCTGATCAAAGTGGAGGTTCGGTTTGCATGACGAGTGTGCCCTCGCGCTCACTCGGGTGAGAGCCGTTATCAACTGTAGGATTAAAGCCGACATCTGCATGACCGGTGGTCGCCGCATCTGGCCTAAAACGCAAATTACGCTTAGCTGAAAGGGATAAGCCGAGGCGTGCGCAGGCATTCATTGCCGCAGCAACGCCCCTTCAGAACACCGTGAGTCTGAGGAAATTTCCCGATGCTGACCTTGAATATCAATGGCAAGGATCAGGAGCTCGATGTCCCCGCGGACATGCCGTTGCTCTGGGTCCTGCGCGATGTCGCGCACCTGACCGGTACCAAATTCGGCTGCGGCATGGCCCAGTGCGGCGCCTGTACCGTGCATGTCGATGGTGCGCCGTTGCGCGCCTGTATCACCCCGGCCACCGCCGTCGCCCATGGGCAGAAAATTCTCACCATCGAAGGCTTGTCCACGGACGGTTCGCACCCGGTGCAGCAAGCCTGGGCCGAACTTGATGTGGTGCAGTGCGGTTACTGCCAGTCCGGGCAGATCATGTCCGCCGCTGCTTTATTGGCGAAGATTCCCAAACCCACCGACAGCGATATCGATCAGGCGCTCTCCGGCAATATCTGCCGCTGCGGCACCTACCCAAGAATTCGTGCCGCGGTCAAACGTGCGTCCGAGATCGGTTGAACCTGACGGGGAGGTAGACCATGAACAGTCCCGTATCGCGTCGGGGTTTTCTCAAGGGCAGCGCCATGTTGGGCGGCGGTCTGGTGGTGGCGTTTGTCGTGCCCGGTGCCCATCGTTTTGCTTTGGCGGCAGAGAATGAAGGCAAGGTCTTCGCGCCGAACGCTTTCCTGCGTATCGCCGCTGATAACAGCGTCACCGTGCTGCTTGGTCATTCGGAAATGGGGCAGGGCATCTGGACTGGCCTGACCATGCTGATCGCCGAAGAGCTGGATGCCGACTGGTCGAAAATCCGTGTCGAACATTCGCCGGCCTCGGCAGCGGATTACGGCATGCCCGGTTTTGGCGGCATGCAGATTACGGGCGGCTCGACGTCAACCTGGATGGAGTTCGACCGCTATCGGTTGGCGGGTGCTACGGCGCGGCAGATGCTGGTGGAAGCGGCGGCCAAGCGTTTTGAGGTGGCGCCTTCGACGATTCGCACTGAATCGGGCGTGGTGATCGCGGGTGATAAACGCGCGACTTATGGCGAATTGGCCGACGCCGCCGGGCAACTGCCAGTGCCGGACCCTAAATCCATCACGTTCAAAGAGGCCAAGGATTGGAAAGTCATTGGCAAACCCACCAAACGCCTCGACACCCCGGAGAAAATCACCGGTCGCGCCAAGTTCGGCATGGACGTGCAATTTGAAGGCTTGATGACCGCCATGGTCGCCCGCGCACCAGCGTTCGGGGCCACGGTCAAATCCTTCGAAGGCGCCGAAGCGCTGGCGGTACCGGGCGTGCATAAAGTGCTGCAAGTGCCGACAGGTGTGGCAGTGGTTGCTGACCATTACTGGGCGGCGAAGCTCGGTCGCGACGCGCTGAAGGTTGATTGGGATCTGGGGCCGCACGCGGATCTGAACAGTGAAAAACTGCTCGAGAGCTTTCGCAAACTGGCCGCGACACCGGGCACTTCGGCCAGTCAGGCCGGGGATGCCAAAGGTAATTTCAGCAAAGCGGCGAAGAAAATCGACGTCGAGTACAGCGTGCCTTATCTCGCCCATGCGCCGATGGAACCCTTGAATTGCACGGTAAAAATCAGCGCCGAGAAGTGTGAGATCTGGACGGGTACGCAGTTTCAGACGCTGGATCAGATGGTCGCCGGGAAAATCACCGGGCTGAAACCCGAGCAAGTGGAAATCCACACAGAATTCCTCGGCGGCGGTTTTGGCCGGCGGGCCAATCCAACCTCGGACTTTGTCGCCGAAGCGGTGGAGGTGGCGAAAGCGGCAGGCATGCCGGTGAAAACCGTGTGGTCGCGGGAGGACGACATTCGCGGCGGTTACTACCGTTCGATGTTTTTGCATCAGGCGCGTGTCGGCCTTGGCGCCGATGGGCTGCCGCTGGCCTGGCAGCATGTGCTGGTCGGCCAGTCGATCATGACCGGCACGTTGATGGAAGCGACCATGGTCAAAAATGGCATCGATCCGACCTCGGTCGAGGGCGTCGCCGACAGCCCTTACGTCAAAGACCTGGCCCATCATCAGGTCGAGCTGCACTCGCCGCAGACCGGCATCAATGTGTTGTGGATGCGTTCGGTGGGGCATACCCATACCGCGTTTGTCATGGAATCGCTGATCGATGAACTGGCCACAGCGGCGGGCAAGGACCCGCTGGAATATCGACGCACGCTTCTCAAGGCGCATCCGCGGCATCTCGGCGTGCTCAATCTGGCGGTGGAGAAGGCCAACTGGAAAGCGCCGTTGCCTGACGGCCATGCCTTGGGCGTGGCGGTACACGAGTCGTTCGGCAGTTATGTGGCGCAGGTGGCCGAGGTCTCGCAGGACAATCTGGCCATTCGTGTGCATCGGGTGGTGTGTGCGGTGGATTGTGGGATCGCGGTCAACCCGCAGAGCATCGCCGCGCAGATGGAGTCGTGCATCACCTTCGGCCTGGGCATGGCGCTGCACAATAAGCTCACGCTGAAGAACGGCGCGGTGGTGCAGTCCAACTATCACGATTATCAGGTGCTGCGGCTCAACGAGATGCCGGTGGTCGAGGTGCATATCGTACCCAGCAGCGAGAAACCCGGCGGCATCGGCGAGGCCGGTGTGCCGCCGACCGCTCCGGCGGTGGCCAACGCGCTGTTTGCCTTGACCGGGCAACGCCTGCGCGAGCTGCCGCTGCAACTGTCGGGGGTGTGAGATGAAACGACATCTGCTGTTGGGAACGGTGGTTTTGCTTGGGTTGGGCGGTTACGCCTCAGACTTGTTCGCCGAGGATCAGGAAGCCTTGAAGGCGTTCGGCACGATTCAGAAAGTGTTCAAGAGCCCGCGCTGCCAGAACTGCCACATCCCCGGGGACTCACCGCTGCAGTTCGATGCCGGCACGCCACACGCGATGAACGTGGTGCGCGGCATGGACGGCAAAGGCGCCGCCGGTTTGCCCTGCGCGACCTGTCATGCCGAAAGCAATCCGCCGGCCAGTTACGGCCCCCACGCACCACCGGGCGCGCCGCACTGGAGCCTGCCACCGGCCGCGCACAAAATGGCCTGGATCGGCCTGCCGCCGGACAAGTTGTGCGCAATGATCAAGGACCGTTCCAGCAACGGTGACCGCGATTTTTCCGCGCTGATCAAACACGTCAGCGAGGACAAACTGGTGCTCTGGGGTTGGAATCCCGGAACAGGGCGTGCGCCGGTGCCGGTACCGCACGACCTATTCGTGAACCAGTTCAAGCTCTGGGCTGATGCTGGCGGGCCATGTCCGGTGGCCGGGAGTTGACGGTGTGACCGGGCGGCGAATCAGGCTACTCTAAGGGCCACTGACCTCGATGGAGTGTGTGATGCTGGTTCCCGGAAAACCCGCCAATGAAGCCACGCGAATTCAAGTGCTGCATGGCCTCGACCTTCTCGATTCGGCTCCCGAAGAGCGTTTCGACCGACTCACGCGACTGGCCAAGCGTCTGTTCAATGTGCCGATCGCCTTGGTGACGCTGGTGGACAAGGATCGTCAGTGGTTCAAGTCCTGTGTCGGGCTGAATGTCACTGAAACCTCGCGGGACGTGTCTTTCTGCGGCCACGCCATTCTCAAGAATGACTTGTTGCTGGTGCCTGATGCCCGCCAGGACGAGCGCTTTCATGACAATCCGCTAGTGACCGGCGAGCCGCACATTCGCTTCTATGCCGGCTATCCACTGACCGTGCCTACTGGCAACAAAATGGGCACGCTGTGCCTGATCGACACCAAACCCCGCGAACTCGACGACGAAGAACGCGCGCTGCTGCGTGATCTGGCAGAGATGGCCGAGCAAGAGCTGACGGCCGTGCAAATGGCGAGCATGGACGAGCTGACGCTGCTCTCCAATCGTCGCGGTTTCAAGCAATTGGCCCAGCATGCACTGGACGCCTGCGCGCGGCTGAACCGGCCGGCCACTTTGCTGTTTTTCGACCTCAATGACTTCAAGCAGATCAACGATCTCTATGGCCATGCCGAGGGCGATGGTGCATTGAAGACCTTCGCTGATGTGCTGCGCATTGCCTTTCGCGAAAGTGATGTGGTCGGGCGTCTGGGTGGCGATGAGTTTGTGGCGTTGCTGACCGGCTCCAGTCATATCGAAACCACGGCGATCATGGCGCGGCTCAAGGAAATCCTCGAAGAGCGCAACGCTACGTTGCACCGTGGTTATGCCATTCGTTTCAGCGTCGGCCAGATCGAATATGACCCGCAGCGGCATGACACGGTGGATCGACTGCTGGCAGATGCAGATGGGGCGATGTATGCCCATAAACAGGCCTTGAAGCGCATCTGATCGGGGCTTGGTGGTTCAAGATCAAAAGGACGATGCCTGGATGGATTGAAAAAACACCATCCAGGCCTGATGAATACCTTCAGCTTCTTGGAGCTCGATCGCACGGTTGGCCCGTTCCAGGGCCGAGGCCTGTTGAACGGCGAACAGGCGTTCTACTGCTGTGCTGGCAATCGTCTGGATTCTTGATGACGTGAATGTTGCGGGGATCTGTTGATAGGCGCCAACTGCCAACTGTTCTTGCTCGATTTCGATTCTTTTGATCTGGCCACGACAGGTGCCTGGGCTTCTTGCCGTTGCGCCTTGCAGGTACGTCTCTGCGTCGAATGGCAGGCTTGTGCTGGTCGTTTTCGCGGATGCCGACACCAGCGTGGAATAGTTGATGTCCTGACGCAGATGAACGGCTCGCTCTCGAATGAATATCTCGTAAATTCGTGGCAGCTCACTTTGGCAGGAGACGATCATGGCAAACAATCCAGCCGCCGGATTCTGCTTATCTGCGGCAGCCTGGCCCGGGGGTTGTGCTGTTACCGGATGCAGGCCGAAGAATTCCAGTGGGCCGGTCTCCAGATCGAGTCGTTGCTGAAGCGGTAATTCACAGAACGATTCCTTGATCAGGGCCACGTAGGCGTCCTTCATTCGTTCCAGTCGGCTTTTGAGCTGCACCAGGAACGCGCCGGCAACCGACGTGAGCTGGTCAAACGACGGTGCCAGCAGCGATAGCTGTACTTGCGGGAGTGTCGAGCTCCAATTGCTCCATTCGGTGGTCAGCTTCTGCGCCATGTGCAACTCGACCAGCGAATACTTTTCGGTCGGCGCCGCGTCAGGCGCTGTCGGTGTGGCTGACACTTTCCTGCATTTTGGCAGCCATATCAGGCACCTTTCTTCCAGGTACAACGCGTCAGGAAACACCTTGCGCAGATCTTGCAGGGCAACGGTGTACGGTGTTGCGAAGGGTGCGCGAAAGGCCAGCTCGGTATGGGTGAACATCCTCTGTCCATGCAGGACAAACGCATTGTCGGCTGCATTGAGTGTGGCGGCATCATAGAGCGCATCCGTCTGGACCGAGTCGCGTTGAATCACGCCTCTGGCAATGGCCCAATCGGCTACCAGAGAGACGGGTGCTTTCTTCGAGCGGAACTCCTGCAGGTGGGGAATCATGGGCAGGGCGGACAGTGTCATGATTTCGTTGTAACTCATCAAACGGGTCATGCCGGGGGCGTGGTTTTCGATGAAGAGCACCACTTGTTTGAGCTTCAGCCATGAGTGCGCGGTCATGTAGGCGAGTGAAGCGGGGATGCCGCGGACCAGAAATTCCGGAGCGATACCTGAGAGCAGTAGATGTGTCGCCAGGGTTTTCTGCTTGATGCGATGCAGCGCGAATTGCCCATCGATAAAGCGTCGGACATCCTTGTACGACTCACCCCAAAAAAAGCTGTCATTGAGCGGCTGATCGATCACCTTGCCTGGCTGCTGGCCTGCCAGAGGATCGAGACTGAGGATCAAGGCAGTCAGTAACAGATACTCACGATTGGTGGCTATGTCTTCCTTTCTCTTCCATTTTTCAGGATCAAGCTTTTCCAGCAGACGATTGCCCAATTGATGCGCACGTGGCGAAATCAGTATCTGGCTGAGCAGCGAATCGGCTTTGGCTTGCAGCACTGTGGCGCTCAGATCAGGTACCACGCCTTCGCTCAGATAATCGATCAATGCAACGCAAGTGTGCGCCAGGAATGCTGCGCTGGCGTCGATGATCAACTTGCGTCGCTCGGCGGTGAGGCCCGGCGAGCCGCTACCGGGGGAGCCGAGCATGTACCAGTGATTCGTAAAGCCTGGGGGGAGCAACTGGTAGGGTTTCATCCACTGCGCGATGATCCCGGCGACTTGCGCGTTTGCAGGCAGCGGGATTTCGTAGAAACCCATCATTTGCTTGAGTGTCACCAGTCCGTTGGTACGCAAGGCGCCGCCGGCCTTGTCGGCCAACAGCCGAAGTTCATCGCGTTTGGTTTTGAGCGTGCTGTTTTGTTCTACCTGCGTCGTCAGGTCCTCCCAGTTCTTTTTCTTCCCTGGTGTGCCGACATGACCTGAACGGGTCAGAAGCAGCGGGCTGTCGGCGGGCAGTTGGTTAGCCTTCAAGAGCCGCTGAAATTCGCTGCTATCTCTGAAACTCAGCAATCGTTGTTTGCCCGTCACTGTCTTTTCGCCCAATGCGGATTCCGGGTCTGGCGCACTGAGGTAGTAGAGGTCGATTTCGGCACCTGCCTCCTTGTTCCAGGCCAGTACTTCAAGGAGCAAATGGATATTGCGAAAGTCCTCAACATTCGCAAAAGCACGCTTGTAACGTTGGATGAGCTTGCGCGTCTGGATGTGTTCACTGACGTAGGGCAGGGGCGGCCATTTGTGCTGTCGCAGTCGAGTGAGCAAGTCGCGGGCGGCGTCGAGGGTGGCGGGTATCTCAAACCCGTAACACTCAAGAAGTTGATCGAGGTTGAAAAACTCATCGCTGGCGATGACGCAACCCAGTTTTCCTGCTGCGCTTATCAGCTCAGCCAATGAGTCATCTGGCAGACCGTCATCGAACAGACTTTGTGGGTGTTCAATGATCGAACCATCGTTGCAAGTGAACGAAAATATCTGCTCCTTCAATGAGTAACGGCAGGTCACGAAGGGCGTGGCATCTGCGGCCAAGGTCAGAAACGCCTCATTGTGAACCAGTGCCATCATGGCCGTCGTCCCACGGTGCATGAGGGTGGTCAGCCAGGATCCGTGACGCAGACGTACGCGTGTAAGGTCCAACTGCAAGGGCTGGTTCTGTCTGAGGGTATTGATCGACTGCTCGAGCGCGGTAGCCAGAACCTGGTAGTCGGCCGTTTGCGCGTTGCGCTCGGCAACCACTGCCGACGTCGTGTGCGCATCGCTTGCGATCGGCGCGAATCCGCTGGCTTTTAGCTCATCGATGATCACCTGAGCCTGCATACGGTTTTCCGGCTCGGGATAACCGTAAAACGCCAGCACGAGCGCCCGGGGAATCAGGCAAAGCGGGTTGGCGGATTTGCCGCCGACGGAGGGTAGACCCAGTCCTGCGGGGTCGATTTTGCGGGCGATGGACAAGGGCGGAAACGCGACTTTCCACCACAGGGAGTCATCTTGCTGGGTGAACGTGCGCGTGGTGAGGACGCCGTCCTTGAGGGTCGAGGCGTGCAGCGTGTCACCTTTGAGGCTGAGGGTGTCCAGGTCGATGTCGAACGTGCTGGCCCAATCGAGAAAGCTCGAGCGATCAAGGCTGACCCAGTAGAGCTCCATCCATTCACGCAGCAGGCTGTTGCGAGGGATATCGAGGGTTCGCGCGAGTGCGACCTCCGGCGTTGCGGTCGGGAGCGCCGAGAGCTCTTCGATCACGATCTGAACCATCGCAGGTTCGTGCTTTTCGTCAGGTGCAAGGGCTGGCTGAGGGGGCATGGGTGTTCTCCAGTAAGCAGCAAAAAGACTTGCTGGAGTGGATTGTCGAGCGGCAAGGAAAGCGGCTGGCGGTACATATGTATGCGTTGAGTAATGAGTTTTTTGCGAGCAAAAAAAACCCGCCTGAATCGGCGGGTTTTTTATCGGCTAACCGAAGATCACTCTTCGATGTTGCCCATGGCGGTGGTGTTGAAGCCGCCGTCCACGTACATGATTTCACCGCTGATGCCCGACGCCAGGTCGGAGCACAGGAAGGCGCCGGCGTTGCCGACTTCGTCGATGGTGACGTTGCGGCGCAGTGGGGTTTGCGCTTCGTTGGCGGCCAGCATCTTGCGGAAGTTCTTGATGCCCGAGGCTGCCAGAGTACGGATCGGGCCAGCCGATACGCAGTTGACGCGGGTGCCGTCCGGGCCCAGGGAGCCGGCCAGGTAACGCACGCCGGCTTCCAGCGAAGCCTTGGCCATGCCCATGACGTTGTAGTTCGGCATGGTGCGCTCGGCGCCCAGGTACGACAGGGTCAGCAGGCTGCCGTTGCGGCCTTTCATCATTTCGCGGCCAGCTTTGGCCAGGGCCACGAAGCTGTAGGCGCTGATGTCGTGAGCGATGCGGAAACCGTCACGGGTGGTGGCTTCGGTGAAGTCGCCGTCCAGTTGGTCGCCCGGGGCGAAGCCGACGGAGTGGACGATGCAGTCCAGGCCGTCCCACTTCTTGCTCAACTCGTCGAAGACGTTGGCGATTTCGTCCTCGCTGGCC